>CAZYSW010000025.1:0-11014 GCA_964650105.1 uncultured Nannocystaceae bacterium | reverse complement strand
GGAGCACCACGATCGTCGAGAGCACGATCGCGAGAACAGGCCGATGAACGATCTTGGAGAACATCCGCTGCCGATCTCACTCTGCCGGCGGTTCCAGCCCGGCGCGTATTTCGACGGGGTCGTGCTGCTCGAAATCGATCGTTTGGCCGTCCTGCACCTTCCTCAGGCCTTCGAGCAGGAACTTCTCGCCCTCTCGAAGGCCGCTGTCGACGATGAAGAGGTGCGGGAGCTCGGCGGCGACCGAGATCCGCCGCGAGGAGACCGTGCCCGCGTCGTCGACGACGTACACGAACCGGTGATCGAGGATTTCGAAGGTCGCCTTTTGCGGGATGATGAGGGCGTTCGGGAAGATCCGCGTCAGCACCACGTTGCCGGTCTCCCCGTGCCGCAAGTGGCCGGTCGGGTTCGGGAACGCGGCGCGAAACGCGATGTTTCCCGTCTCGCGGTCGAAGTCGCCCTGGATCGTCTCGACCTTGCCGATCTGGTCGAACATCTTGCCGTTGGCCAACCTGAGCTTCACCGACCGCGGACCCTGGTCGCCGTCCGCCCGCGCCAGGTAGTCGAGGTACTCGGCCTCGGCCACGTTGAAGTACGCCCACACGGTGCTGTTGTCCGACAACGTGGTGAGGAGCTCGCCTTCCTCGACGAGGCTGCCCAGTCGGACCTCGAATCGTCCCATCAGCCCCGTGAACGGGGCGCGCACCTCGGTCAGCATCTTGTGGGTTTCTGCGAGGGACAGCTCGGCCCGGGCCTTCTCGAGCTTCGCCTTCGCCATGCCGAGCTCCGGCGCGGAGACGATGTCCTTCTTGGCCAGCGCGTCCGTGTTCCGGAATTCGATCTCGGCCAGATCCCGTTCCGCTCGCGCACGCCGGACCTCCGCGTCGTACACGAGCGGCAAGATCTGGAACATCTTCTTGCCCTTCTCCACGAGCTCGCCCTCGTCGACGTGGATCTCGGTCAAGTAGCCACGTTCGAGCGCTCGGAGTTCGATGTGCTGGATGGCGTGGATCTGCGCGACGTACTCGGTCTCGATCTCCGCGTCTTCGACGATCGGGATCGTGACGGCGAAGGTCGGCTTCTCGGCCTCGTGGGGATGTGCGTCGTGGCAACCACACACCCATGCCGTCGCGAGCGCGACCGCGATTCTTCGATTGTCGTCCATGGTGCTCGTCCCGATATCGGATGCTCCTCGTTCACTGGCCCACGGCCGCTCGCGTCCTCGCGGCCGATCACGCGACCATCACGCGAGCACATCGACGGACCTCGGCGAAAGATGCCGAAGGAGCGTCGGCTCCCGTGTCGGCCGAAGCGACTCAGGCTGCGAACGGAGGACCCCGGGCCAGGCCGGTCGAGACGAGCGAATGTCCGGTATCGGCCGTCGGCTTCGAACCCGGCGAGGTGCCGCGGCCGGTGCAAACGCATCCGAGGCGAGGACAGGGGGCAGGGGCGCACGTGTGCGACTGCGGGTCGTCGCCGTCCTTCGGCTCGGATTCCAGCGTGGCGTGGGCCTCGGACGGAAGGTCCTGGGCACCGTCGGGGATCGAAGCCGCGTCGGACGTGCAATGGCCGACCCGTTCGTCGACGGGTGGCGCGATGCCTTCAGGAGGTTCCGAAACGGCCGTCGACGCGTCCGCGAGGGGGCGAAGCCCCATTCCGTCGACCGCAGACAGCCGCACGCCGGCCGCGACGGCCAGAAGGACCGCGATGAAACCGACCGCACCGCATAGCGCGATCAGCCAGCGCGCCGAACCGCGGGAAGAGGCCATCCAATGCCCGCGCTCGACTGCCGCGCGTGTCGAGTGTTGCACGCGCGACACGCGAGGCTGGGCAGCGCAATCCACCGCCGACTTCCTCTAGCCTCCTGGCGACCGCTTGTAAAGGGGCACCGGCGCACGCGCGTCGGGGCGGGGGGCTCGGCTCGGCGCCGAGAGTCTCTGCACGGCCCCAGAGGGCGAGCGAGCGGGCGTTTGCGTGTGGGGGCTGGATGCGGTGGGCCGGGCGGGCGCAGGTCGATCCGCTCGATCGCCGTGCATCGGGTCGCTCGCTCCCGGCACGCACACAACGCGTCGGCGATCCCCCAGCCCCCGGCGATCGGTGGGCGCCGGTGCGTCGTCCCCGATCCCGACGACGGAGCACCGTTCGACGGTACCGGGCACGAAGGGTGTCATCGGCCGCCCACGAAGGGATCAATCATCGATCTTCTCGGCGAGGATTCGGCCGTCGTAGGCATCGATCACGATTTCGTGCTCGCGGCCGTCGGGAGCACGCACTTCGACTTCGTACACGAGCCGCCCCGCATACTGATCCAGCTCGATCTCCTCGACGACCCCGCCGGGGACCCGGCTCAACGCGATCTTCTCCGCCTTCTCGAACGAAATCTTGTTTCGCTTCGCGGCCGGAGGCGTACTCGGAGCGGCGACCGCGGCGTCGGCGAACAGAAGGGTCGCGCCTGCGAGCACCGAAAGGATCCATGTCGGCTTCATGCTCCCGAGGCTGCCACGGCCCTCTTAACACCAGCGGAACCGACGGTGCGGGTCGTCGCCGGCGCCGACCGGAGTGCCCCGCGTCGAGGCCCTCGCGTCGAGGCTCGCCGCGCTCGGCGCCTGCGTCAAACCGGCCTCCGGGCGGACGGCGGGCGCCAAAGCGGTAGGCGAACCCGAAGGTGCGCCCCCCGATCGACCTCCAGGAATCTCGCCTGGCCGCCGTGCGCCTCGGCCACGCGCGCGATGAGGGCCAGGCCGATGCCGTGGCCGGGCACGGCCGCGGACCGGTGGCGCGCGCCACGATGAAACGGAGCGAACACGGCTTCTCGATCCGCGGGGCGGATGCCAGGTCCGTCATCGATGACGTCGATGGTGGCCTCGTCGTCCTTGCGCACCGCGACATCGACTCGGCCGGTGGAGAACTTCATGGCGTTCTCGATGGCGTTGTGCACCAAAGAGCGGAGGAGCTCGAAGTCGCCGCTCACGACCACATCCTCGCCGATGTCGACCCTCAGGCGAGCGGCATGCTCGGGTCCGAGGTCGGCTCGCGCCGCTTCGATCACGTCGGACAGGTCGATCGGCTCGCCCTCGTCCATCGCTCGATGGCCGAGCTCGGCGAGCACGAGCAGCCGCTGCACCAGCCTCACGAGCTCTTGCACCCTGGCCCGCACGCGACGCAGCGATGCGGGGTCCACCGGATCGCCTTCGATCATCAGCTCCAGCTCGCCGGCCAGCACCGCCAGCGGGGTTCGCAGCTCGTGTGCGGCGTGGGCTGCGAACGACTGCGCGTGTGTGAGCGCGTCGCCGAGGCGAGACACGAGCTGCGCGATCGCGGCCCTCAGCTCCTCGATCTCGGCGTGGCTCGCCGGCGGCTCGAGGAGCTCGGGTCGTGGCGCCTCGGCATCGATGCGGCGTACCCGATCGCCCAACGCCGTCACCGGTGCGATCGTCCAGCTCGCGCTGCGATGACTCGCCAACCCGCCGATCGCGGCTCCGAAGACCGCGCCGGCGAGCAGGCTCCAGGCCATGAGACGTCGGCGTTCCAGCGCATCCTCGGCGCTGATTCCGAGCGAGACCCATCGGCCGTCGGTCAGGGCGGCCGCACAAACGCGACGGTCCGTCCCTCGGTGATGGACGACCACGCAGATGCCGGGCTCGAGGATGGGCAGGTCCTCGTCGCCGGCGACGATGCGCTGCGCGTCGACGATCGCTGCGACCGCGCCCGGCTGCTTGACGTCCGCGAGCTCGTGTCTGAGCACCGAAGCGAGCACGGGGCGACCGTCGGGACCGAGCACGATCGGGTTCGGGTCGTCGGGGGGGTCGTCGGGCGCCCCCCGATCGAGCTCTTCGTCCACCTCGTCGGCGAGCTCCTCGGCGATGTAGAGGAGCGTTCGATCTTCGTGCCGCTCGACCAACTCCAGGGTCAGGAGGGCGGCGAACAGCGCGGCGCATGCTCCCGCCACCGCGGCCCACGCCGCGCCCGCCAGGGCGACGCGCCGCACCAGCCGCGGGGGCTCAGCGCGGCTGCGCGGCATAGCCTTCTCCCCGGACCGTGCGGATCGCGTTGCTGCCGAGCTTGCGGCGGATCCTCGCCACGAGGACGTCGAGGCTCGCGCTGGCGCTCTCGTTCGGATCCCCCCACACGATCTCGAGGATGGTCGTCCGCGGCACGACGCGCCCGCGGCGCGCGACCAGCAAGTCGAGGATCTCCCATTCGCGGGCGGTGATCGGGATCTCCCGCCCGTCGATGGTGGCACGACGGCTGCCCAGCTCGACCCGCGCGTTGCCGAGCCGAATGGCGGCGGGGCGCTCGATCGGTCCGCGCCGCCCCAGCGCGCGAATACGAGCCCGCAGCTCCGCGATGGCGAACGGCTTGGCGAGGAAATCGTCCGCCCCCGCGTCCAGCCCCGCGACCCGCTTGGGCACCTCGCCGTGCGCGGTGAGCAGCAGAATCGGAAAACGTGCGCCGGCTCCACGAAGCTCGCGACACAGGTCGATACCGTTGCCGTCGGGCAACGCGAGGTCGAGCACCAGGAGCTCGGGATCGCCGGCCGCGATGCACGCCTGCGCCTGGGCAAGCGTCGCCGCGAGACGGACCTCGTGGCCGTCGCGCACCAGGGCGCGCTCGAGCAGGTCCAAGAGCTCGATGGAATCGTCGACCACCAGGACGTTCATCGCGGCCGTTCGACTGTAGCCCGACCACCGCGCCCCAGAAAGCCGATCGGGCGACGCCGTTTTGGTTTCGTTCGGGTGGAGGCGCCATCCTTGCGTCCGATGAGCAGCAGCATCGAAGCCGCGTTGCTCGCAGTCTCGTTGTGCGCGCTCGGTCCCTGCGGCGACGCGGGCGCACCGGCGGCCGGCCGCGCATCGGAGCGACGGATCTCGCCGGCCGACGTCGAACGCATGATTTCGCTGGCGGAGGCCGAACGCATCGCGCTCGAGCGCGTGCCGGGGGGCACCGTGGAAGACATGGAGCGCGAAACTCGACTGGGCGAGCCGGTCATCGAGGTCGAGGTGCGTGGCCCGGACGGCCGAGAGTACGAGCTGGTGATCGATGCCTCGGGCCGCGTGATTTCGGAGGAGATCGACGACTGATCTCGGGGTCGATCCTCCGCGTACGCCTTCGCGGCGCGGGGCGGAGATCACGAGAGGAGGTCGGCGATGAGGGCCCGCAAGGTGGCCGCGCTGAATGGCTTTTCCAGCACCGGATTCGCGATCTCGTCGAGGAACTGCCGGGTTCCGGGCGTGAACGCGCCCCCCGTGACGAACACGACGCGATCGGCCAGGACCGGTCGCTCCGCTTTCAGTCGGGCGTGCAAATCGACGCTCGTGAGCTCCGGCATCATCAGGTCGCACAAGAACGTCGAAGGCGGGATCCTGGGCGATTCGTTCGAGACCCTCCTGCACGCTTCGCGCCGAGACGACCTCGTGCGCCGGGCGAAGGACGCGGGACACGACGCGGCTGATCATCGGTTCGTCGTCGATGACCAGGATCCGGCCTCTGCGGCGGGCGTCCCGGTGCGGCTCGTCGCTGCTGGGCCGAAGGCCGGTGTCCGGCTCGGCCAGAGGAAGAAGGACGGCGTTGATCACCGAACCGACGGTGCTCTGGAGCCGCTCTCCGTCCCGCGCATGGCGAACGCTGTGGGGGGTCTGGGCGTCCAGCCAGTCCGCGACGGCGCCCCCGAAGGCCTCGTCGATGTGCAGCACGACGAGGACGGGGATCTGCAATCGGGGCATGCGATCGAGGACGGTCACCAGCGCGCCCGGTCCACTGGTGGACGCCCCGATGACGATCGCCCGCCGCGGCTGCCCCGGGCGACGACACCGAGAGCGTCGCAGCGCCCTCGGGGGAGGCCGACAGGCCCGACAGGCTCCCCCTCGGATGGGTGATGACCTTGATGCGTGCGACGAGCTTCACCTTCGCGATGAACTTCTGCGACCAGGACGCGTCGTTGTCGTGCAGCGTGGGCTTCTCCAGCACGTCCACCGCGCCGGCCGCGAGGGCATCGTAGGTCTTGAAGAGCTCACCGCGATTGGTCGACGCCGACACGATCAGGATCGGCGTCGGGAAGTGGGCCATGATGTACTCGGTCGCGGCGACACCCGACATGACCGGGAGCATCATGTCGAGCGTGACGCAGTCGGGCCGCAGCTCACGACAGAGCTCGATCGCTCGCTTCCCGTCCGCTGCTTCACCGACCACCTCGATCTCGGGGTCGGAGTCCAGGATCTCGCAGAGCCTTCGCCGAACGGTCAACGAGTCCTCGACCACCAGTACGCGGGTCCGGGTCATGTCTTCACCTCGAGAGCCTTTCGATCGTCTCGAGCAGGACGTTCTGATCGAACTCGCTCTTGACGATGTACGCCTGGGCGCCCACCGAGCGGCCCCGTTCCCGGTCCGCAATCGAGCTCCGGGAGGTGACTAGGATGGCCGGGATCTCTCGGAGCTGCGGATCCTCGCGAATGCGAGCCACGAAGGTGAAGCCGTCGATCCCCGGCATCTCGACGTCCACCAAAAGAGCGAGTACGACCGGACGCGCGCCTTCTCCAGCGCCTCTTCGGCCGACGTCGCGAGATCGACCTCGTACCCCGCGGCTTCCAGGATGCTCCGCTCGAGCATCCTGGTGGTCAGCGAGTCGTCCACGATGAGGATCGGGTCGCGTGGGGGGGCGGCGTCGACCGAGGCGTCGTCACGCCGGGACGCGGACGCAACGATCTGGCGCGGGTCCAGCGCGATCCGAGGGTTGCCATCCGTTTCGAGCCAGGCTCCCGACACGAGCGGGTCGCCGGCGTGAGCGCGGGCAACGGGTGGACGGCGATGCGACGCACGCCCTCGATGCGGTCGACCGCCAGCGCGACTTCGGTGCAGCACCTCCTCGCGAGGCGGGGGAGGGCTCGCGAAGGAATGGTCGAACGCCCGGCGCAGCGCCGCGGCTCCGACGGGATCGTCTCCGCTCATCCGGCGCCTCCGCAGGCGTGCAGTTGTGCTCGGCAAAGAGAGCTCCCCGGGAGCCTCCCGGTTCGACTCCAGCGCCTCGTACGGGATCGGCGCTGCCCCGGTGGTCGCGAGACGGGCCCGGAGCGCAGCGACGGCCCCATGCGACGCGCAACGACGGCCCGGAAGCGATCGAGGGCCTCGGTGGTGATCACGGGCGCCATCACGCCTCCTCCTGCCGAGCCATGGCGCTCCAGACCGCGTCCGGGACCAGGCGGCCGGTCCTCAGGACGACGAGGAGATCGGCATCGAGGACGCCCGATCTGGTCGACGAGATCGGCCGCGCCCGCTTAGCAGCGGGGGGAGATCGGCGAGCTTCGCTCGGTCCAACGGTCGCACGTCGAGCACGGAATCCACCGCGAGCGTCGTGCTGCGCTCGCCGACCCTCAGGGTCACGAACCTTCCCGGTGGAGCGCTCGGTCGTGAGCCCAAGAGCATCCGGGCATCGATGACGGGGGTCCCGCGACCGCGGATCGTCGCGATCCCCAGGACGAAGGGCGGCATGCCCGGAAGCGCACGGACCGGGAGCGGTCGCATCGTCTCGATGACCGCGGATACCGGAAATCCACAAGCGAATCGATCCGGATCGACAAACGAGCAGGGAGCTCACACCGGCAAGAGCCTGCATGGGAGCGGAGGGCGGGACGACCTCGGGTGACCCGATCAGGGCCGGCGAGGCACTCGACGTGGTCGACGCAGCGAGCGGCCGAGCGCGGTCGCATTCTACCCTCGGACCGGCGGCGTCGCGGGCCTGGAATCGTCCTGCGAAGAAGTCGGACCAGTGGTGTTCGACACCAAAATGGAGGCGGACGACCGACCCCGCGGTGCGATCGGGCGCCGAGCGGGCGCATTCGGGAGCGCGACGGGGAGTGAACATTGTCGACCATCAGACCCTGTCCGAAAGGCCAGGGGGGTGCCATGCAAAGCACGCTTCTCGCCGCCTCGATCACCGCGTCGTCGAAGATCGACCGTGCCTTCGAGGCCCAGGTTCGGCTCGCTACGGGGAGCGCAATCGATCGCAGCGGCGGATCGTCGAAACGCTCGCCGAACGACACGTCGGAATCGGCGAACGTGGTGTTATGGTGCAGCCGTGGCTGCACCGTAGGATCGGTCTCGGGGTGCGGCCAGGGGCGGTGCCCGGCAGCGCCGCCCCGACTTTTTTTCATCGCCGTGCACCCACGGCTTGGTCGACACGGCACGAGGAGCGGACGGAGGCGGCGTCCCGTGCAGGGTGACGGTGAGCGGCACGGCGACCCCAGCACGGGCCGCGGGCGGCGACGCATTCCGAAGCGAACTGCGTCGCGGGGACCGTCGGTGGGACGGGCTCGGTGTCGGTGGCAGCGACGTCGCGCATCGCCGCTGACGACCGCCTGGACCGCCGCCGTGACATCGGAGCCCGGGATCGAGCGGCATCGGCCGCGAATGTGTGCCCACGCCCGCCCTGGGCGGCGCCCCGGTGTGTCCGTGCTATGGGAGCACGCGATGTCCACTGCGCCCGCCGAGCCGGATCGATCGACTCATCGGCGTGCGCTCCGCATGCTGCGCCGTACGCTGCTCGAGCGCGACTCGGCGGCGAGCCTCGCTGCGGCAGCCGCCGAACTCGTGGGGCCCGTTTGTCGTGCGGACCGCCTCGCCGTGTACGACGTGTGCGTGTCCACGCGAACCGTCGAACGCCTGAGCCAGTGGTGCGATGCAGGCCGGCCACCGGTCCCGGTCCTCGACTCCGAGCTCGGCCGCCTCGGGGCGCTGCTCCCCGATCTCGGCGACGCCGAGGCGTTCCTGGACAGCGCTGCCTCCGAAGTGCACCCGCTGCTGGCGCGCGCGAATCTGGGCTTTCTCTTGCACGACGAGCTCGCGATCCGTCGACTGCTGTGGCTTCCGTTTCGGCACCACGCCGACGGTTTCTCGATGCTCGTGGTCGAGCGGATCCGCGACGATGCCCCCTGGACGGAGGAGGAGCTGTGCTTCGCCGAGGCCGCCGTCGATCAGCTCGCCTGGGCCCTCGACCGGCTGGAGGTGCTCCAACGCCTCGATGGAAGCGAAGAGCGGTGTCGATTGCTTCTCGACGAGTCGCCGCTCATGCACTTCATCGTCGATCGCGAAGGGATCGTCCGGGGCGTCAACCGTTCCGCGCTCGAGACGTTGGGATACGAGCGCGCCGAGCTCGTGGGCCGGAGCTTGCTCACCGTCGTGCATCCGGGCGAGCATCACCAAGTCCTCGAGGAGCTGGCCGCTTGCTTTGCCCCCCCGCGCGTCATCCGACGCATGGCCTTTCGCAAGATCCGCAAGGACGGCTCCATGGTGTGGGTGAAGGACGTGGCTCGCGTCCTGCAATGGCCCGAAGGGCCATTGCTCCTGTTCGCCTGCGAGAACATCACGGAGCTGCGGCAGCAGGCGGAAGCTGCACGCTCGGCGGAGAGCAAGTCCGACAAGATGGACGAGTTCATGGCCGTCCTCGGCCATGAGCTGCGCAACCCCCTGACGCCGATCGTGACGGCGCTCGAGCTGCTCCGGCTGCGCGGGTTCACCGGACGAGAAATCGATACGATCGGTCGACAGGTCGCTCACCTGCGGCGGCTGGTCGACGACCTCCTCGACATCTCGCGCATCACGCGTGGCAAGGTGGAGCTGCACAAGAAGCGGCAGGAGCTGGCGGAAATCGCCACGCGTGCGGTCGAGATGGTCGAGCCCATCTACGCGCGCCGACGACAGCGACTCATCGTAACGATCCCCACCGAAGGTCTCCTGGTCGAGGTCGATGCCGGACGGCTCGTGCAAGTCTTCTCCAATCTGCTCACCAACGCGTCGAAGTTCAGCCCGGACGGTGGCGACGTGGTGTTCTCGGCCCGGCAGGAGGGCGACCGGGTCGTGGTCGAAGTCCGCGATTACGGAGAGGGGATCGATCCGGACCTGCTCGGCCGGGTGTTCGACATCTTCGTGCAGCGACCCCAGGCTCCCGATCGCGCGAAGAGTGGCCTGGGGCTCGGGCTGGCGATCGTGCGCAACCTCGTGGAGCTCCATGGCGGCTCGGTCCGGGCCAAGAGCGACGGGCGCGGCCAGGGAGCCACGTTCGAGGTCGAGCTCCCGCTCGCAGACGGCCCCGCGCACCCCGAAGGAGAACAGCACGACGTCGCGTACAGGCGGCATCACCCTCGTGGTGGGTGCGTCCTCGTCGTCGACGACAACCGCGACGTCAGGGAGATGCTGTGCCTGGCGATGGAAGACTTGGGGTTTCACGCCTGCGGCGCGGACGACGGTCCGACGGCGCTCTCGAAGGCGGCCGAGATCTCGCCGGACGTCGCTTTGGTGGACATCGGTCTTCCGGGCATGGACGGCTACCAGGTCGCCAGGGAGCTGCGCCGTGCGTTCGGATCACGCTTGAAACTGGTCGCGATCACCGGGTACGGACAGCTCGTCGACCGCGATCGCGCCTACGATTCGGGGTTCGACGTTCACCTGACGAAGCCGGTCCCGCTCGAGAAGCTCCGAACGCTCGTGGACGACCACCTCGCCGAAGGTCGGTGACCTGATGCGTGAGCACCGTCGGTCGCCGAGCGATCGTGTTCCGAGCCCGATGCAGGGGAGCCGGCCGGTATGCGCCGTAAGCATTTTGCTTACGCGTTCGGGTCGCTCGATCCCGTCGAGCGAACGCCGATTCGCGCCGTGGCTTGTCGTTCGCTCCCGCACCGCCGAACCTTCCCATCCGCTTCAGGTCGCGGCGGTCATGCGAGGGCCCCCGTCGAAATCGCACAAAGGCAACGAACGGGCGGGGGCCCTCGCGTTCCGACCTCCGACTTCGCGGGACGGCGTCGGAGATCCTTTCGCGCGAAGCGGCGAGGAGCTCGACGCGAGGCAGAGACGCGATCACGCGTCACGCAGCCCGGGATCGACCATCACCCGAGGGCGCAGGGTACGACGCGGTCACCTTCCGAGGCGGTCTGAACGCAGACGCTGCACCGCACGACGAGCGCGTCCAGCAGGGGATCGGATGGCGGCGTGCGGGGTGAGAAGGCTGCCGACGGCAGTGCTGGCCAGG
>CAZYSW010000024.1:12207-22637 GCA_964650105.1 uncultured Nannocystaceae bacterium | reverse complement strand
GGGTGACCGTGCCGGTGCTGACCGAGGAGGACGGTGAGCGGCTGCTCGCGCAACTGGGCCCCGACGCGGGTGCGGTACGGACGGTGGTCGCCGATCTCCGCACCGAGGCGGAGGTCGAGCGCGTGATGGACGCGATGCCGCGCATCGATGCGCTCGTTCACCTGGTCGGTGGCTTTGCGATGGGCCCCATCATCCACATCTCCGTCGACGACTTCGTCTCCCAATTCGAGCTCAACGTGCTCACCACGTTCGTGACCGCCAAGCAAGCGCTGCTTCGGATGCGCGCCACGGGCTACGGACGCATCGTGACGGTGGCCTCCCGCGTGGCGCTGGAGCCCGAGCCGGACAAGGCCGCGTATGCCACCGCCAAGGCCGCCGTCCTCGCGCTCACGCGAGCGATCGCCGTCGAGACCCGCGGCACCGACATCACGGCCAATTGCGTGCTTCCGAGCACGATCGACACTCCCGCCAATCGAGCTGCGATGGGCGACGCCGCGGCGCACACGTGGGTAAAGCCCGAGCGCCTGGCTCGAACCATCCTGTTCTTGGCTTCGGAACCCGCCGGTGACCTCCGAGGCACCGCCGTCCAGGTCTACGCGAACGCCTAGCGGGGGCTGCGCTCCGATCAGCACGCGGGACAGGAGCAACCGATGCCACCCTGGCCGTCGTCGGTGCACGTGTCGAACGGGAGCGTGTCGCAGACGTCCGGCATGCATGCGCAGGTCGGCACGCCACCGCAGGGCGCGGGAATGGGTTCGCATGCATACAGCGGACCGAGCTGGGTGGTCACCTCGACGCATGCCTGATCGCCGCACCATCCGCAGTCGGGGACGTAGTTGCACGCCTCGGCGGGGACGCACGCGTGGGTCCAGCATCCGCCCTCGACCGAGGGAAGGTACCCGTCGGGGCATTCGGGCGGGATCCCATCGCAAACGACCGAGAGCTGATTGCAATCGACCTCTTCGAACTGACACACCCCGGATTGACACTCCGCGCCGATGTTCCCGAGCCCCGCCGCATCGCATGCGGACTGGTCACATTCTCGCACCGGGCAAGGCGGTGGACGGTCGCCGGCGTGGGCGGCCATGCAGGTGCAGCAGTCGTCGAAGATCACGCAGTCGGCCGGGCCCTCGCACGTCATCGACTCCCCACCCGTACCGTCGCCGGTCTCCGTGTCCGCCGCCGAGGTGTCCGACCCCTCGTCGGCCATGCCTCCATCGGTGGGCGAGCCCGTTCCACTCGACGTCGCCGTGGTGGGATCGGTCGTGGCGCTCGCCGTCGACACGCTCCCGCCCGACCCGTCCGCGAGACCCGAGCTCGTCCCTCCCGTCGAGGTCTCGTCTCCCGCGCTCGCGGCTGTCGGGACCCCATCGTCCGAACAGCCCACCCCCCAAGTGAGCACCAACGAACCAAGCTTTCGAAAACTCCAGTCAAGCAAGCGCATGCCCCGATCCTACCCAAGAACCGCCACCGGGAAAACAATCCCCGAGGCCGCCGATCGCGAGCGAGCATCCCCTCGAGCCGCCCGACAGGTCGGCAGGACCCCCGGCGTGCCCCGAAGCGCTCACGCGTTCGGTCGTCGTGAAACCACGCGATACGTTGCACGAAGGAGGCCCGGCCACGCCTTGATGAGGGTGCCGTCGACCGTGCTAGCTTCGCAGCGGCCCGGGTGGCGGAACGGCAGACGCGGGGGACTTAAAATCCCCTCCGAAAGGGTGCGGGTTCGAGTCCCGCCCCGGGCACCGTTGGGCGTGGGTCTACTTGATGAAGTAGCGGGTCGCGCGGGCCTTGCCCTTGTAGCCGACCTCGCCCGCTTCGATGAGGCGGGTCACCGAGGCCCGGAACTGCATCGGAGTGCCGCCGACACGTGCCCGCACCGCCGGGGCATCGACCTCCCCTCCCGCGGCTCGAATAGCGCCGAGCACCGCCTGATCATAGCTCGCTCGACCATCGATCGTCCTCGTGTCGACTTTGCGTCCGGACGCATGATTGACGCGTCGCGGCCGTGAACTGCCCGACGTCTCCTTCGCATTCGTGCCGCTTTGGCCCCCCATGGCCCAGGCGACCAGGTCTTCTACCGATCGTCCGCTCCGCGCCGCCAGCTCGCTGACCGTCATGGATCCGACGAGTGATTCGAGTGCTTCCCTCGTTGACATTGTGTCGAGTTACATAACAAGCATCATGATACAATGCAAAGTGGATCCGACGGTCACCGTCATTGCTGACTCGTCCGAAGATTTCATCGTCACGGGGCTCTCGAAGAACGCCCCGATCCGCCCTCGGCCTCGGGTTGGAACCTGCCGAGATCGTGGTGGGAGCCGCCGAGCGGCGGCACCCCCGACCCGGCCCGAGGGGAGCTGCTGCATGCCCGTCCACGGATCGCGGGGGCGCTCTCGCCCGACGGGGCGATGCGCCGTCCCCGGATCCCGAGGGCACGGTCGGGGGAGCATCACGCGGGCCTCGTCGCGGCCGCTCGCGCGGGCCGTACCGGAGGTCGTGCGGCCAGCCCCGGTCGCGGGGCCGCCGAAGCATCGTCGCACGGCGAGCGTGGGGCCCCACGAGAACGAGCCGGCGTCCACCGCTATGCTGCGGCCGTGCCCAGCCACCCAGGAGCACCGCGAATCGGAGCCCGAAAGACCGCGCTCGGTGACGTTCCCACCGCGTGGAAGCGTCCGCGCGCCGGCACCGTGGTTTGGCTCGGCCTCGCCGTCGCCATCTATGACGGCTTTCTGGTCCTGTCGAGCCCCGACGGTATCCTCGACATCCGGCCGTTCTATTCGCCGAGCGACGCTCTGTCGACGCTCGAGCGGCTGGGGGACGACGGGCGTGCGGCCTACCGGGTGTTCGCGACGGCGGATCTCGGATTCATCGTCGTCTACACGGCATTTCTGATCACCTGGTTGCGATTCTTGCGCGTCCGCAAGGGCTTTCGCTCCAAGGCGGTCCCCTGGTTCGGGCTCGTCCCCGGCGTGTTCGACCTCGTCGAGACCGTCTCGATTCTGCGCGTGCTCGCCGGCTGGCCACCCTCCGTTCCCGCATGGATCTGGGTGGCCGCGTTTGCGACCCCCCTCAAGTGGGCCAGCCTGCTGGCGCTCGCAGTGCTGATCCTCGTCGGTGAGATCCGGCGCCGGCGGACCGCACGGCGACGTTGAGCCGGCATGCCTCCGCTTCACCGCGCCCTTCGATCCCCCCATCTCGCGTCATCGGTGCGGCCCCCGTGGAGTTCACGGGCGAACCGCCTTTGCGTGGTCGTGGCGTCGTGGGGGCTGACCGGCTGCCAGGTCCGAGCGTCTGCGCCTCCCGAGCCACCGCCCCGAAGGACGGATGCGGCAGGGGTCGTTGCACCGTCCACCAGCCCCGCACAGACACCCACGACCAGGGCGATCGACGACGATTTCGAGGCCCGGATCGCGGCGCTGCTCGAGCGCGTCCACGAGCACGACGGCGAGCTCGTCCTGCAGGCCATCGACGCCCTGTCACGACGACACGTGCTGCTGGTCGACCAGCACCCCGAGCACCCACGAGTCGTCGAGGTCACGAGCCGGCTCGAGGTGCTGGTGGCCGAGGCCGAGCGCAGCGTCGCGATCGGCGATGCTGCGCGACGCGTCGCCGAAGGGCTGGCGTGGGAGGAGCGTCGGCTCCGAGCCGAGCAAGCCGAGGCCGCCGACCGCTACGGCTCGGCGCACCCGCACATGCGGCGATTGAGCGTCCAGCTCGCGTTGCTCGACCGGCTGATGGCGTTGGTCGGCCCCACCGACGTCGAGCGCCTCGACGTCGTCGATCTGTGGCTGTCGAAGGACGAGACCACTCGGATTCTTCGCGACGCCGAGCGTCGGTTCGCCTCCGGTCACGAACACCTCGCGCGGCTGCGCGCGGACCTCGAGGGGCTCGAGCGCGCGCTGGGTGGACGACGCCCACGTTCTGGAGATTGCTCGACGCTTCAACGCGCCTACGACCTGCGCCTGGCGTATCTACGCGGACAGCGTGAGGCCATGGCGGAGGCCCCCACCCTGGAGCTGGACCTGCGCATCGATGGTCTGGTGATGGGTCGTGCCCGGACGCTGGCCGAGCTGTCGTGTGGACGGTCCCGCACCGGAGCGCCCCCCCGGTGACGAACGCCCGCCCCCATCGAGGCGCCCTTCGCATGCGGGCGCGGGCCCCGACGCCCCCGCGAAGTCGAGAGTCTTCCGTCAGATGCCCGTCGAGCCCGAAGAGCCGCCGCCGTCGGACGCCTCGGAGTCGGTGCCGAGGTCGGTCTCCGTCTCCACGACCTCCATCGCGCACGTGTTGTCCGGTGAGTAGTCACCGTTGCAGTACTTGCCGGCCTTCGGCCACACCTTGTTGTTGGCGTCGATGTACGGGACGTTCTCCGGATCGAACGCGTACGGGCACAGGTCGCAGGCGTCTCCGACGCCGTCGAAGTCCTGATCGTGCTGCGGGAGCAAGCACAAAAAGTCCCACAGTCGGTCGAGATCTCCGTCGACGTCGTTCAGGCCGAGCCTCGGGTTCTCCTCGGGGCCGGCGAGCCCGGCCTCGGCCAGGGCCTCGTCGCACCCCGCCGGGAGCTCGAGCATCCCGGGGATGGTGCGGATGTCCCCGGGAAGTCGACGGCAAAGGCCGTCTGGCGCCCCGTCCCCGTCGGCATCCTCCACGCAATCGAGCGTCACCAAGAGCCCGTCGGGATCGACGATCGGCTCGCCGGTGAGGGTCGACACGAGCCCGCCGCCCGGAAGCTGCGTAATGGCCGTCGTGCAGCACAGGCCGAGCGACGAGACGCGATGGAACGAGAAGGGCCGCGGATTCTTGATTTTCTCGCAGGCGGAGTCGGCCTCGCAGTCTTTCCCCACGAAGTCCCCGTCCTGATCGTCGAGCTGCATCGCGCCTTCGACGACCTGCAAGGGGTTGGGGACCGCGGGACAGGTGTCGCATTCGTCACCAACGCCGTCGCCGTCGCGATCGTAGTGGTTGCAGACCCCCAAGAGCATGGGATCGGGGCGTTCGCACGTCCTCCCCTCCCCGCAGTCCGCATCCTGTTCACATTCGATCCGCTCCACGGGCTGCCGGGGACAGCCATCGACGAAGTTGCGCAATCCGTCCTGATCGAAGTCGTCGTCGTCCAAGAACCCGACCGGCCCCGCCGCTCCGTCGACCATCATGCCGGCGCAGGCGTCACCGATCATGTCGCCGTCGTCGCGCTGACAGGAGATGGGGTCGTCGTACGGGATCGGGGCGCCCGGGCGCCACGGGTTCGAGGGTCCGTAGTCCGCGCAGTTGGCGACCACCACGCAGTTGTCGCAGACGTCACCGATCCCGTCGCCATCGGAATCCTTCTGCGAGGGCACGTTGCGGACCTGCAGGTAGGTCGGCACGCCTGCCGCGGCGGCTCGCTGATTGTACTGCGTCGGCGTTCGACGACAGTTGTCGCACTCGTTGCCGATCCCGTCGCTGTCGGAGTCGGCCGTGTTGAGCGCTGGCGTCACCACCGTCGGACACAGGTCCACGATGTCTCCCACGCCGTCGCGGTCGATGTCGCCCTGGTCGGGATTGTAGAGGGTGTCCGCGTTGTCGCAGGCGCCGGGGATCCCGTCTCCGTCCAGATCCTCCTTGCACTTGGGCTCGTCGATGGTGAACTCGTAGACGTAGTCCCCTGGCAAGGAGATGAGGGGCATCCCGCACGCATCCCAGAAAGCCGCTCGGTAGCGCTCCGGATCGGCGGCCTCGTCGAGGGATGCGAGGGCGGGGACCACGAGGCGATAGGTCCGGTTGGCCTGCAGCACCGCCGAAAACTCGGTCGCGTCGATGCTCACCGCGACCTCGCCGAGTCCGTGGCCGCCGACGTCCACGGTGAGGCACGGCTGACGGCAGCCGCCTTCGTCCTTGCGCTCCTCGTCGGTGCGCGCACACCCGGGTCCTCCCGCGACCGGCCTGGGCACCCGTCCGCTGGGCGTTTGGAGGTCGCAGGCCGGATCGACCGAGCGGAGAACACCGTCCTGTACCAGGTAGATCTGCAGCTTCTCGAGGTTTTCCGGGCTCAGGTCGTACTTGTTGGAGAATCGGATGGAAAAGTCGTCACAGGCTCCGATCCTCAGGTTGTCGGTGGGAAATCCGCTCCTGGGCACCACCTGGAACTGCGGCGTCTCGAACACGTACTCGGCCTTGCCCTCCAGCGCGTTGCCGACCTTGTCCCGCACGTGTTCGACGTTCCCGTCCTCGGGTGTGTTGAACACCACCCGGTAGGTCTGCCCCGAGCACATCGCCCGGTCGTAGTCCTCGTAGTTCTCCGCCTGAAAGCCGAAGGCGTCGTGCGCACGCCAGCCGTCCAGCACCGTCCTGGGTCGCACGAGTTGTCGCTGCTCGGCGCACGCCTCGATCGCGGCCCGGGGAACCGCCCCGGTATCGGCGACCCTCCACTCGAACCCCTTGATCGCCGGGTCGTAGATGACACCCCCGGGGCGGGTGACGAACTTGACCGCGTACTCGCCGTCTCGGCCCTCGCAGACCCCCGCGTACTCCTGGCAAGCCTCCTCCAGGTCCCCGCACACGCAGTCCTTGGTGGGGTCGGGCAGGCTGTTGCTCCGCTCGTAGCGCGGAAGCGGTCGAACGTTCGGTTGATGGGACGGATCGCAGGTCTGGGCGCCGCCGAGACCGCAACATTCCTCGGCGGAGAAGCCCGCGTCTTCGTTGACGTCGCAGACCGACAGGCGACTGCCTGCCGGCGCCATCGCACAGCGCCCGTCCTCCGGGCGGCACACCTCGAATGCGGCGGTCGAGACCATGCAGCTCATGGCGCCGATGTCCGAGAAGCGCGTGTCGATGCAGTACCCGACGTCGCCGGTGGTATCCGCATTGACGGCGCAGGTCACGAACCACGGCGCCTCGCATCGTCCTCCCGTGCAGTCCGGGTCCTTGTCGGGCGAACAGGCACGCCCCTGGGAATCCGTGCCGACACACTGCAATCGTGGGAGGGCGTCGCCGTCTCGTCGGCAGTCCGCGTCCGAAATGCACGGACCCGCGTCCCGCCGAAGCTCGGGCGGCCTCATGTCCGGGTGGGTCTCCCGCAGCTTGTCGTACACGGGCAGGCGGTGCTCTTCCAGACAAGACCCTCCGCCCGGTGGGCACCAGGTGTAACCGTACCGATTCACCTCGTCCCGCCGATCGGTCCACGGCACGAAGCCGGCGCACTCGACGAACACGTCTCCTTGCGGGTCGCACACGATCGCTCCCGCGGCCACACGATGGCCGGGCTCGGTGGCATGGCCCTCGGACAGCGATCCCGGGCGAGCCAGAAGACCTGCCACGTCGTCCCGTCCCAAGGTGGAGGTATCCACGCCGGCCGGCGCGCTGACGAGCCCGTACTTGGCGACCTGAGTGCCCAGCAAGAAGTCGCACTGGTTGCAGCAAGTGTCGGGGCCGTCTTGCGGGTTGTCGCAGCTATGACTGGACGCCTGGCCGATGGCGCGTGTGTCCCGGATCCCTCGCGCGGCCTCGAGCACGCCCTCCCGCAACATCTTCAGCGGTGCCGCGGAGTCGGCGTCCCATGCGTTGCACGGGTTGGTTCGGGGATCCGCGTACGACGTGTGATCGAAGTCGATGCCGCGCGCCCGTAGGTTCTCGATGCACGCCAGATTGACGAGACGGGTGACCGTGTCCGCCTCGCCGGTGGTTCCCACGTGATAATCGCCGTTGTAACGGGTGATCGGCCCCTGGATCTCCAGGATCTGCGTCTTCCAGTCGTACACCTCGAAGAGCTGCGGGTTGTCGGGACGGCGGCGTACGAGCTCGATGGAGGTCGGATCGAGCAGATTGTTGAAGACGAACTCGATACCGAACCCGCTCACGACCGGAGCGATCTTGCAGTACTCCTCGGGGCCACGGTTGGAGGCCATGGCCTCCTCGGTGAGCTCGCAAGGCCCGATGTCTTCGATGAAGTACTGGCCCCGGTCGAAAGGCGACGGACATCGCGGCCCCTGGCAAGGCGGCGCCAGAAGGTGCACCTTCTTGGAGGCGTAGTTGATGGCCGTGATGCTCTCCAAGATCAGGTTCTGCGGGTCGCAGATCCCGCAGTCGCTGTCGTGGATGCAGCCGGTCTGACCGACTCCGCCCAGCAGGGTCACGATAACGGCCGCGACACGACGCAGGCGAGAGCGTGCGGGTCGGCCTAGATCTTCTCGGGGGTCTTGCGGTCCCTGTCCTTGACGATCCCGAGAACCTCCGCACCCGCGTTCTTGGCGAGATCGAGGATCTCGACCGCGACCCCGTACTTGGCCTTGTCGTCGAAGTCGACGAAGACGACCTTCTTCTCGCGGAACTCGAGTTGCCGCGTGATCTCTTCGGAAAGGCGCGCCCGGTCGATGGGCGTGCGGTTGAGCGTCAGCCCACCTTCCGAGGTGAGCCCGATGACCAGCGGCTCTTCCGACGGCGGCTTGCGGTTCTTGATTTTGCTCTCGGGCGGGATCCGAACCGAGATCTCCGGCACGTTCCGCGGCACCATCACCATGAAGATGATGAGGAGGACGAGACAGACATCCACGAGCGGGGTGACGTTGATGTCGCTCTTTGCGCCTGCCCCGCCTCCTGTTGCCATTCCCATCGCTGCAGTCTCCTCGTGGTCTCTTGGAATCCGTCATGCCGGAGGTCGCCGCCCCCCGAACAATGCGCCGCCCGGCGGCGTCTTACAGCGCGCCCGCGGCCTATTCCCCGTCTCCGCTGGTGTCGGGCTTGTCGACCACCAGGGCGATGTTCGACAGCTGCACGCCGCTTTCGATCCACTCCATCACGGTGCGCACACGACCGTAGTCGGTGTCACGATCCCCCTTCACGAACAGGATCGGACCATCGTAGCCCGATGCCGCCGCCTTTCCGGCCGCGACCTTGAGATCCTCTTCGAGGCGCGCCAGGAAGGTGGAGCGCTCGTTGTACTGGTCCTGCTCGATCCAGGCCCCCAGATCGTCCACCGACACGAAGATCTGGTCGCCTTCCTTCCACTCGGTGGCCTCCACCAGCACGGGCAGGCGGACGTCGCGACCACGACCGAGCATCGGAGTCACGACCATGAAGATGATGAGCAGCACCAGGCAAACGTCCACCAACGGGGTGACGTTGATGTCGCTGTTGGGCGCACTGTGTTGGACCCCCTTGTCGCTCTTGTAGGGGATCCGACGCGTACGCTTGCCCGTGTCTGCGCTCATGCGTAGCGTCCCTCTTTGAGCACGAAGTCGATGAGCTCACTCGCCACGTCGTTCATGTCGATCTGGTAGGACTCGACGCGAGCGTTGAAGGCGTTGAAGAGCATCACCGCAGGGATGGCCACCAAGAGACCCACCGCCGTGGCCACCAGCGCCTCCGAGATACCGCCGGCCACCGAGCCCAGACCGCCGCCGCCGTCGGTCGACAACCCCTGGAAGGAGTTGATGATGCCGACGACGGTACCGAGCAGACCGACGAACGGAGCGGTGGAGCCGACGGTCGCCAGCCACGTCAGGCCGCGCTTGAGGTTCGCGGTCTCGCGCTCCTTGGCGCGCTCCATCTGACGGTTGACGGCATCGACGAGATCGAAGTCGCCCACGTCGTCGGGCCCCTCCTCCCGCAGGGCCTCGAGTCCCTCGAGGTACTCTCGCAAGCCCGCACCCACGACCTTGGCCACGGGGCTGTCGGGGTGCTGCTGGGCCGCCGCGACGGCCTCCTGCATCTTGCGCTCTTGCAGGTAGGTGCGGAGCAGCATGATGTAGCTGATCGACTGCCGCTTGGCCTTCCCGTACGCACGCAGACGCTCGAAGATGATCGCCAATGCGATCAAGAACTCGAGGATGAGCGCGATGAGCACGGCCTTGGCGAAAAAGCCCATCTGCTCCCACATGCCCGCCAACGTGAAGTCGACGGCTTCGGCGAGGAGGATCGACATGGTGTCCATTGCCCTGATGTTTCCTGTGGCCTGATTCGAGGCGGTTGTTGGGTCTGAAGGGGAGCCGCTCGCTCGAGCCTTGGGCGGCGGCGCCTCGGCTCATTCGAACTTGATCTCGAAAGTGACGGTGCTGCAGGTCTTCTGCGGTTTTCCGTTCACCAAGAAGGGTTTGAAGCGCCACTTGCTGACGGTGTCCCGGCAGATCTGATCCACCTTGGGATCGTCGCGGAACTTCTTGGTGGTCTTCACGTCGACCACCTTCCCGGATTCGTTGATGCAGAAGGAGATGGAGGTGCTTCCGGGCCGCTTGTCGAAGGTCGCCGCCTTGGTGCCCGCCAGCTTCTTGGCGTCGCAATCCGGGTCGAACAGCGCGTTGGCCTTGACCGCGGCGATGGGCTTTTTCGCCACGTCCTTCTCGGTGGTCGTCTTCTTGGTCGCGACGCCACCGGGTACGCCCCCCAGCGAGCCGCCGACCATGCCGCCGACCACACCTCCGGGGACCCCGCCGGGCACGCCGCCGGGCACGCCG
>CAZYSW010000024.1:740-12197 GCA_964650105.1 uncultured Nannocystaceae bacterium | reverse complement strand
GGCCGAGATCCAGGCCATGCTGCGCAAGCAGCTCGAGGATGCGGGCCGGCTGATCGCCGCCACCCTGCCGGGCTAATTGGCCGGGCTTCGCGATCGCCTCAATAAGCGATCTTCGGACCGGAGCGGCCCGATTCCTTGGTGGGCTCGGGGATCTTGTCGGGCTTGTCGTCGGGCTGGACGATGTCCTCCAGCGGGACTTCTTCTTCGGGAATTTCCTCTTCTTCGGGCTCCGACTGGGGCTCCTCGCCGCCCGCGGGAGGCGGCGGAGGCGGCGGAGGCGGTGGGGGCTCCTCCGCGGACATCTGCACCATGATGTAGGTGATCGTGGGAGGATCGACCTTGGAGATGCTCATCTTGTTGGCGACCCACATGAACGCGATGAGCGAGAAGGTCACGGCACCCGAGCCGATGGCGGCGATCTGCAACCGCTTGCGGCGTCGGGGATCGCTCCCCTGGTAGTGCATGTAATGCTCGAACATCGGCGTCCTCGTGGCTTCGGGTGTGGGCCAACCCTGAACGCTCGACCCCGCGGGTCGGCGCTATCTGCCCCTCCGCTTCTTGCGTTTCCCTTTCCCGTCCGCCGCTCCGGCGGCAGCCTTCATCTCTTCCTCGATCTGTCGCCGGGCCTCCATGTCCTGCGCTTGCTCTTCGGTGGTCAGGGGCGGCGGGGGGCAACACGGGGTATCCGGGGTGGGACCCGGACACTCCGGAAGCTGATCGAGATCGCACACGGCCTTTTGCTGTTTCCAGGCCAGCATCGAGTCTTCGCGCGCCAGGATCGCCTCGAGCTTCTCCTCGGGGGTCTCGGCGGGATCGACCACGACGCGCGCGTACTGCCGCTGGGTGAACGCCATCGCCCGGTAGACGTAGGCATCGCGGAACTGCGGGTCGATCTGCGTGGCCTTGTCGAGCAGACGGATCACCTCGTCGGCGATCCTGATCCGCTCCGCCGGCGGAAGATTTTCGTTGTACGGGAGCTGGGTCTCGGGATCGGGGTACAGAGGCTCGAACCGCCGCACCGCCAGGGCGTGCCAGGACCTCACGCTGTCGGGGAAGTCCTCGGTCCGTTTGACGTACCACTCGTCGACCTTCGAGGGCTTGTCACACTTCTCGTACTGCCGGGCGATGGTGCCGTAGAGCGCCTCTTCCTGGGGGTTCTCCCGGTGCTTGTCCAGCCAGTAGGCGATGAGCTCGTCGCAGCGCGCGTCCGCGTCGAGGATGGCGAGACGGTGGTTCTGGACGTTCTCGGCGTCCTCGGGCGTCTTGACCTCCAGGCGGTCGTACCACTTGGCGAAATCCCGAAGCGCCATGTCGGCGTACGTTCGCCGATCCTCGGCCTCCGACGGGTCCTTCATCTTGAGGACCTGGGCCTCCGCCGCACACGCGCGATTCCAAAACAGCGTCACACCGTCCGGCTCGAGCTGCTCCGCGGCGTCGTACTTCTCGATCGCCTCGATGTACTTGCCGTCGTTGTAGAGCTTGTTGCCCTCCCGGATGAGGTCTCGAGCTTCGATCTTGGCACACGACGCGAGCCCGAGCGCGACGCACAGAGCTGCGCCCACGATCATGGCGCGGCAGCCGCTGACGACGTGATACCGGCGCATGGAGGGCGCCAGTCTACAGCAGAGTTGCCCCAGAAAATCAACCGCGCGAGGCTCGGGCCGGCTCGCGGGGACACGAGACGGGGACGCGGACGAAGGGTCGAGCGTGGTCACGGGTCGTCGGAACGGACGTGGTGGGGGACGGGGTTCGGCCGCCGACGCGGCCGGTGCGGGATGCCTGAGCTGCCTCACGCACCTATGAGCCGCCGTGCATCGAGGGGCCCGCACGTCAACGGGGGTGACGATCGATCCTTACAAGGCCGGCGGAGGCCGACCGCTCGACGAGGATCGGCTGCGCGCGCGGAAGCGGCAGTGGCGCCCGACCCCGTCGACTGCGTCGACGCCACGCCGGGGGCCCAGACGAACCCGATCGTGGGCTGCGGGCAGTGGGCGGGACCGGGTGGTCAAGGGCACGGCGCTCCCAGATGAAGGGTCACGGCATCGAGATCCGCGGCCCCGCTGGCGAGCATCACCAACCGATCGAGACCGAGCGCCACACCCGAGCACCTCGGCAGACCGAGGTCCGACAAGTCGGTCAGAAAGTCCTCGTCGACGGGCAAGTCGGGCAACCCCACCTCGCGTCGCAGCGCGGCCACCACGGAGAACCGGCGGCGCTGCTCGGTCGCGTCCCCGAGCTCGTCGTAGCCGTTGGCCAGCTCGTGACCGAAGACGTGAGACTCGAAGCGGAGGCCCACCCGCGGTCGTCGGCTGCACGCCGCGCGTCCGCAGCGTGCGAGCGCGGCCAGGCTGACGGGAAAGTCCGTCACGTGCACCCCCACGTCGGCCGGCAGAGCCGCGAGCCAGGGGTCGAGCGCCTGGTCGCACCACACCGAGAAAAACCCGGTCCAGGCCATGAGCGTCGCCGCCTCGTCGGACGGGGTCTCGTCGTCGAGCGTCCTCCGATCGGGAATACGCACCGACGACGACCAACGCGCGTCGTTGCCCAGCGCGCGGCACAGCTCGCGATGATCCTCGTCGCCCCGCAGCACGACGCCCGTGGTGGCCTCCACGAGGTCGAGCATGCCTTCTCGGCGCCAGCGGGTCGGAGCGGGACGCGTGGGCCCTCCGAGATCGGCGACGGCCGAAAAGACGGCCGCGACGACGGCCTCCACGTCGGCCATCACCGCGTCGAGACCCGCGTCGACGCGGTACCACTCCGCGAGGTGAAACTCCTCGCGGTGCAACGCGCCGCGCTCGGCCCGGCGAAAGCAGTGGCTCACCTGGAACACCGAGCCGCTCCCGCGACAGATCAGGCGCTTCATGCTCAGCTCGGGGCTGGTGGCCAACCATCCGGGCGGTGCGTCCAGAGGCTCGATCCAGGGCTCGAGCGCCGGAGCCTGGACGCGCACCGGGGTGGTGACCTCTCGGCACCCCCGAGCGCGCAACGTGGCTCGCACCGCCGCCAACGCGGCGTCCCACATCCGCACGCGCTCCGAGTAGGGGATTCGCGGGCCCGCCCCCTGCCGCGCCGAGCGGTCAGACATTCACGCGTTCGACGTACGTCCCCGAGCGAGTGTCGATCTTGACCTTCTCACCCTGCTTGATGAACAGGGGGACCTGAACCACCAGCCCGGTTTGTACCGTGGCGTTCTTGGTGACGTTGGTCGCCGTGTCCCCCTTCACGCCCGGTTCGGTCTCCACGACCTCCATCACGATGTGGCTCGGCAGGCTGAGCCCGACCGGCCGCTCGTTGTAGAACAAGACGTCGCACTCGAGGTTGTCCAACAAGTAGTACTTGTCGTCGCCGACCACGTCGGCGGGCAGCTCCACCTGCTCGTAGGTCGAGTTGTCCATGAAGGTGTAGCTGTCACCGGAGGCGTACAGATACTGCATCTTCTTGGACTCGACGTTGGCAGCATCGAGCTTCTCGCCCGAGCGCCAGGTCCGGTCGATCACCGAGCCGGTGATCATGTTCTTGAGCTTGCACTTGTAGAGGCCCTGCCCCTTGCCGGGCTTGACGAACTGGAACTCCGTCACCACCCAGGGCTGTCCGTCGATCTCGACCTTGGCGTTCTTCCGCAAATCGCTGACGTCCATGACGCTCTCCCTCTTCGAGGCCCGCCGGCCCCGCCGGCACGAACGAGCGTCGGGCCAGCGACTCGCGGGGCCAAACGGTTGTCACTGCACAGCCACCGTGTCAACACGGGACGTCGACGATCTGCGCCGCGAAATCGCCGAGGGAGCGTGCCGAGGACAGCGCGCGGTGGGTCCGCGCGATCGGCGAACGCGCGAGCGCCGTGGCGCCCGGCGCCCTCGCAGAGATCGTCAGATGCGCCTCTGGCGCGCCTGTTCCTCGAATCGATCGCATTCGACCGGAGAATCCCCCGCCGCCGACCCCCTCGACGAGCCACCGACAGGCCTTGGCGGCGGCCGGCGGTTGTGGCACCTTATTCTACGGTTTTCCGCCAAGGTTCCCGGGAAATGAGGCTCAGCACCAAAGCCCGTTACGGCCTCCGAGCTCTTTGCCACGTCGCTCACCGCGGGTACGCGTCGGCGCAGACCATTGCCGACCGGCAGCAGATCCCGTCGCGATATCTCGAGGAGATCATCGGTGAGCTCCGCAAAGCTGGATTCGTGGTCGGGAAGCGCGGGCCACGCGGCGGCTATCGTCTCGCCAAGCCGGCGCAGGAAATCTCGGTGGCGGACGTGCTCGCGGCGCTCTCGAGTCCCTCGTCCGTCCCCCATGCCGAGGATCCGCAGGACGAGATCACGACGCTGGTGGAGCGATCGGTCGACGATCGACTCCGCGCAGCGGTCGGCGATCTGAACCTCGAGCAGCTCCTCGGCGAAGCACGCGAGCGTCACCGCCGCGCCGCGGCCAACTACGTGATCTGATCGCCGACGAGCCACCAGCAGGCGAGGGAGCGACCGCGATGCAACGCGCCATTCGAGTGGAGAACATCCTCGGGCTCATCGGCAACACGCCGATCTGCCGCCTGCGACGCGTGTGCGGCTCTCCCAAGACCCACGCCACGGTGTGGGGCAAGTGCGAGATGCTCAATCCCGGCGGCTCGGTCAAGGACCGTATTGCGCTTTCGATGATCGAAGCCGGGGAGCGCGACGGCAGGTTGCGTCCGGGCGAGACGGTGCTGGTCGAGCCGACCAGTGGCAACACGGGGATCGGCCTCGCCCTCGTCGCGGCCGTCAAGGGGTATCGCCTCGTGTTGACGATGCCCGAGAGCATGAGCCTGGAACGTCGCAGCTTGTTGAAGTCGTACGGTGCCGAGCTCGTGCTCACCCCCGACGATCGGACCATGGAAGGCGCGGTGTCGGCGGCCCGCGATCTCTGCCGACAGCCCGACCACGTGATGTTGCAGCAGTTCGAGAACCCGGCCAACCCCGAGGCTCACCGTCGCACGACCGGCCCCGAGATCGTCGCGCAGCTCGAGGGGTTGTCCATCGATGGCTTCGTGTCCGCGATCGGAACGGGCGGAACGATCACCGGGGTCGGACAGGTGCTGCGCGAGCACAACCCGAACGTCGTGATCTGGGGCGTCGAGCCCGAGCGCAGCGCGGTGTTGACCGGCGGCGAACCGGGCCCCCACAAGATCCAGGGCATCGGCGCGGGCTTCGTGCCCAAGGTGCTGGACACCGGCATCTACGACCACGTCGCGGCGGTCCGCGACGAGGACGCCTATCGCATGAAGCAGCGCCTCGCCGAGGAGGAAGGGCTGTTGGTCGGGATCTCGTCGGGCGCAGCGGTGCTCGCGGCCGAACGGCTCGCCGTCGAGCTCGGACCCGGCAAGAACGTGGTCACGGTGCTTTGCGACACCGGCGAGCGCTACTTCAGCCTCGACGAGTACTTCACCCCCCAAGGCGAGAGACGGGTGCCGTGAGCCTGCAGGGCACGGAGTTCTGGGTAATCGGTGCCGGAGGCCTCGGGTGCCCCGCCCTGCTCGGCTTGATGGCCGCCGGGGCGCGCCGCGTCGTCATCGTCGACCCGGATCGCGTGGAGACCTCGAATCTTCAGCGCCAGGTGCTCTACGACGTCGGCGACGTGGGCATGCACAAGGCCCGCGCCGCGCAGGCCCACCTGCGTTCGCGAGCCCCCTCGATGGAGGTCGAAGCGCGGGTCGAGGGGGTGACCGAGGCGAGCCTGCACGCGCTGGTGGCCGCGCTGCCCGCCTCCGCCGTCGTGCTGGAGTGCACCGACCGACCGCGCCTGAAGTTCGCGCTCAACGATGCCGCCGTCGCGCGAGGCCGCGCCGCCGTCATCGGCGCGGCGCTCGGGCTGCGAGCCCAGGTCATGGCGCTCGCGCCCGGCCGCACCTGCTACCGCTGTATCTACGAGGAACCGCCGTCCGCGGAGCTCATCCCGACCTGTGACGCCGCCGGCGTCCTCGGTCCGGCGGTGGGTCTGGCAGGCTGGCTCATGGCCTCGCTGGCCGTGGGCCTCGCCGAGCACCGAAGCGAAACCGCGGGACGGTTAGTGGCGATCGATGTTTCGAGCACGACCATCCAGACGCTCGCACCAAGCCGCCGGCGCGACTGCCCCGCGTGCGCCGCGGCGCCGAGGATTTTGGGGGCCGACGTCGATGCGGTGCCGGTACACCCCGGTCACTGAGAGAAGGAAAAGAGAACATGGCTATCGTTCGCATCCCCACCCCGCTGCGCAAATACACCCAGGGTCGAGACGAGGTCACCGTCACCGGTGGAAACGTTCGTGAGGTCATCACGAACCTCGAGTCGTCCTTCCCCGGCATCCGCGAGCGAATCTGCGACGACAGCGGCGCCGTGCGTCGCTTCGTGAACGTCTTCGTCGCCGACGAGGACATCCGATTCCTCGACAACCTCGACACGCCGGTGAAGGAGAGCGACGAGGTCAGCATCGTCCCCGCGATCGCGGGAGGCGACTGAGGCTCGAATGGGATCCGTGATTCCCACGGCGGGCGCGGCCCACCTCTTGCCTCCCGCCGGGGTGCAGGCACGAATGCAAACCCGACCGCCGCGCCGCGTCGAATCCGTGCTCGACCTGATCGGAAACACCCCGCTGGTCCGGCTCTCGCGCATCGACGCCGACTGCCCGGGCGTCGAGCTGTGGGCGAAGTGCGAGTTCGCCAACCCGGGCGGGTCCGTGAAGGATCGGGCCGCCCGCCGCATCATCCTCGACGCGATCGCCCGCGGCGATCTCCGCGAGGGCACGCGGCTCATCGACAGCACCAGCGGCAACACCGGCATCGCGTACGCGATGGTGGGCGCGGCGCTCGGGGTGCCGATCACGCTGGTGATGCCCGAGAACGTCAGCCTGCCGCGCAAGCAGGTCACGCGTGCGTTCGGGACCGAGCTCGTCTTCTCCGATCCGATGGAGGGGAGCGACGGGGCGATCGTCCTGGCGCGGCAGATCGTCGACGAGAACCCGGACCGGTACTACTACCCCAACCAGTACGCCAACGACTCCAACTGGAGAGCCCACTACGACGGCACGGGACCCGAGATCTGGGCCCAGACCGAGGGTCGCGTCACCCATTTCGTGACGGGCATCGGAACCAGCGGCACGGTGATCGGGACCTCCCGGAGGCTTCACGAGCTCGACCCTGCGATTCGCTGCATCGGGCTCCAACCCGACGACGCGATGCACGGCCTCGAGGGGCTCAAGCACATCCCCAGCAGCATCGTTCCACCGATCTACGACGAGAGTGTCCTCGACGACACCATCTGGATGCCGACCGAGGAGGGCTGGGACATGGCCGAGCGACTCGCGCGAGACGAAGCGCTGTTCGTGGGCCACTCCTCGGGAGGGAACGTGGCGGGAGCCCTGCGCGTCGCCAAGGCCCTGTCGGCGGCCGGGCGCAGCGGGGTGGTGGTCACCGTGCTGTGCGATCGCGGCGACCGGTACTTCGGCCCGCTGTCATGGGAGAAACACTATGTCTGGTGACGCCGCACCCGCGACCATCTCCACGGAGCACCTGCTGGCCATCTATCGCCAGGCCCGGGCCGAGTTCCCCAAGGAGTGCTGCGGCTATCTGCTGGGGCGCGCGCCCGATGCCGTGCTCGTGCCCTGCAAGAATCGGCAGGACCAGCTCCACGCCCTCGATCCTCAGGCGCACCCCCGCACGGCCGAGAACGGCTACAACATCGGCGGGCGGGAGCTGCTCGACCTCGTGCGGTCGTTCGAGTCGGACCGCCCCGCCACGATCATCTATCACTCCCACCCCCGCGTCGGCGCGTATTTCTCCGAGGAGGACACGCGGGCAGCGATCGCGGCCGGCTATCCCGTCGACTACCTGGTGGTCGACGTCCAAGAGGACGAGGTCCGCGAGGCGAAGCTGTTTCGGCGCGACGGCGAACGCTACGTGGAGGTCGAGCGTTTCGAGGGCGCTCGGATCTGACCCCCCTCGAGCCGACGGACGATCACTGCGGAACGATGCCCTTGAGGGCGAAGCCCGTCATGTCGCTGTAGGTGTACGGGTACTGTAGCCCGCCGACGACCGTGAAGCTCGAGGGGTTCACTGGGTCGATCTTGAAGGCCTGGTTTCCCAACGTATCGACCAGCCAGACGTAGCCCTCGACGTCGATGCTGATCCCCGCGGCGTGCTGGATCCCCGTCAGTGTGGCGGGGCCGTAGAAGTCGATCTCGACGGGGTTGGCATCGGGATCCACCCGCAACAGGCCGGGGTTGCTGCCTCCATTCCACGCGCCGGCGGCGATGCTGGCGATCCACAGGACGCCCTCCTCGTCGACCATCAGGCCGCGAAGCGTGTTGTTGGCGTTGGCGTCGGGTGGCGCGTCGTTGGCGAAGTAAGCGTCGAGGTCGGGCTTGAGGCTGGTCCACGTATCCAGCGCGGGATCGTAGTTGTAGAGGCTGTTGTTGCCTCCCGCCATCCACAACCTGCCCTTGGGATCGATGGTGATGCCGTACGCGTCGACCCCTTGCAGCTTGGTGTGCTCCTCCACGCAGTCTCCGGGGTTGGCCGGAACGCATCCGTACTCGACGCGATACAGCGATTGTTTGCTGCCGCGATCGACGAACCAGAAGTTGTTTTCGGCGTCGACCGCACCACCGTAAGGTCCGTACGTGGCGCACCCGTAGTCCGGCACCGCGTACTCCTGTTTCACCGACCCGTTGCCGCCATCGACCAACCACACGGTGACGTCGTTGTCGTTCTCGTTGCAGAACGCCACCCAGACGTCCGGATCTTGGACGTCGCAGTTCTCGTCGGGCGCGTGGGCGGTCCACTGCACCGCCCGGGGCCCGCCGCAGCCGTTCCCGATGTCGTGTGGGACGTCGATACGCCACGCGAGGCACTCGTCGGTCTGCCACGGGAGGTAGTTGGCATCGCTGGACGTCTCGATCACGTTGTCGTTATCGAGATCGGGGCACGCCTCCGCGTTCGCGATGATCTTGGCCAGGCCGCCCCTTCGGTCGAGCACCGCCACGTCGCCCTGCAGGTTGACCGACGTGCGCGAGGGGCCCTGGCAGGTCGAGAGCTGCTGGCCGCCATAGTCACCGACCAGGTAGCGACCGACCTCGGTCGCTGTCATCGTGTCGATCTTCGAGACCGTCCCCTGCGTGCTGTTGGCAATCCAGATATAGGAGAAGAGGACGCCCCCCTCGTCGTTGCAGCCCCCCGAGTCGCTCGACCCGGTGTCGTCGTCCCCCATGGTCTCCTCGGTCGTGGAGGTCGAAGCGGTGGCGGTGCCGTCAGTGTCGGTGGGCGACGTCAGGGTCGCGTCGCCGTCGCCCATCGTCCCGTCGGCGCTCGCATCGCCCGCCGTCTTCGAGTCGGATGCGGAGGCGCTACCTCCCGTCATCGTCGTCGTCGCGCTCGCCGATCCGTCGGTATCGGTCCCGGTCGCCGAGCCGCTCCCCCCGTCCGATCCTCTGGAGTCCCCGCAAGCAAGGGTCAGTGCGAGCACCGCGAAGGCGTTGCGTTTCATGAGCTTCACCCGACACCGATCACGACGACGCGGACCGGTTTCCCCGCGTTGGACACCCGAGCACGCCAGGTTTCCGAGCCCCGGCCGGCGAACGTCGAGGCCGTCGACCGGACGGCGCTCGCGTGGGCGCGCGGAGGGCCGAAAACGCGCGGGGGCGCGGCCCGAAGTCACGAACGAGCGGGGTTCGACCAGGGCGCGATCGCTCCGCGTCCCACCGCGGCCGCGAGGGGCCGGTCGGCGTCCAGGAGCTCGTCGAGGGGCAGGTCGTGTCGCGAGAAGGCCTGCACCTCGACCCCGGGCCCCGGGCTGACCCGGCGCCGCCAGTCTCCTCCGCTCCAGGCGCCGGCATCCACATGATACACGCAAAGCAGCACCTCGGGTCCGGGTGGTGGATAGACATGGTGGAGCACGTCGATGATGGGGCCGATCACGAGCGCTTCGGCGCCGCGTCCCCACTCCTCGACCAGCTCCCGCGCCAGAGCCACAGCCGGAGCCTCGCCGCGCTCGACCTTGCCTCCGGGGAACTCCAGGCGACTCGCGCCGTGGGAAGCCGTGGCGGCGCGCCGTTGGAGGAGCAACCGCTCGCGGTCCAGCCACACCACGCCCGCCGCGACGACCAATCGCTCGTTGGGGTCGGGGGCCACGGCTTGCGATGATGGCACGGACGTGCATGCGGATCGCCACGCCCCCGCGGTCACGCGCCACGATCGGCGCGGCCCGAACGGTCTGGGCCACCCCATGGGCGCGGCCGGGCGAAGGCTCGCCCGGCGCGACCCCTCCACGCGACCGATGACCTCGGCGACGGGGGGCGAGGCCCGCGTGAACCGTGAGATGGGACGGGACGGGGCCACGTGGCGGGCGGTCCGGCATGTCCGTGCACGGAGGTGGACGCGCCACACCTCAGCCACTATCCTGCGGCCACTCCCCATGCGCCTGTTCGCGAGCAAGATCCCCCACATCACCGAGGCCGTGACCCGCGCGTTGGTGGATCCCGGGGACATCGAGATCAACGACCGCGAGGAGTTCAAGCGGGACGTCGAGTCCATCCTTCGCGAGTACCTGCGCAAAGACCGCGAAATCACGGAAGCGGCCAAGGACATCCTCGAGGCCCGAGGCCTTCCCTACTCGGACCTCTACCGGACGAAGCGACAGCTCGCCGAACGTGAAGACTTCGCCATCGGCGAAGAGTCGATCAACTGGATCGCCAATCAGCTCATCGAGCTCTTCATGCGATCGGCGTTCGTCGAGGAGATCTATGCGGAGGATGCCCAGCTCCGCAAGTCGATCAAGGAGGTCCTACGGCGCAACATGCAGGCCGACGAGGATCTCGATCGCGAGGTCCGACGCCACCTCAAGCACCTGACCGAGGGCACCCAGTCGTTCGAAATCGAGTATCAGAGGCAACTCGAGCTGATCAAGAGGAAGCACGGACTCTCCTGATGGCCCACCTGGTGGTCTACGTCCAGCGGACGCCGCACGGGATCCACCCGGCCAGCGCGCTGGCGCTCTGCTGGGCGCGGGACATCGCATCGGAGCGTGGGGCCACCGTGACCGCCGTCTGTCTCGGTGACGCCGGTGCGCTCGATCGGGGCGTCGCCCTCGCTGCAGGACGCTTCGGTGCGGACGTCATGCTCTTCGGCGGTCCGCGAGCCCTCGAGAACCTGCAGGAGCGCCTCCGGCCGGTCCACGTGCTCACGCCCTGGACCCAAGAAGGCCGCAAGGCCGTGCAGGTGCTGTCGACCGGACCGGCCGTGCCCCGCTGGCTCCACAGCCGCAACCCGAGTTGGGGCGGCGCGGATGCGATCACCGGCATCGTGGCAGGCACACTCCCGTGGCACGATCTGGACCAGGCCCTGGACGCCGAGTACGAAGGCGACGTCGACGAGGTCCCGCTCCCGGCGTGGGTCGAGGCCTGGAACGAGGCCGAGCCGCGGGTCCTCCCCCAGTTTCGAATCTCGGGCGGCGAGCCGCGGACCTT
>CAZYSW010000024.1:0-730 GCA_964650105.1 uncultured Nannocystaceae bacterium | reverse complement strand
CGCCGGCCCGCCCCCCGACGGCCTGGACCGCCGAGTCGAGGACACCTTGCGATCGATGGGGTTCGTGCAGGGGTCGTTGGCCGACGCCTGCGTCGCGGCGACGGGTACGGTCTTGTGGCTGGCCCCCGGCGCGGGACGGGTCCCGTCGGACGCCGTGACGCGGGGGCCGGGGACACGTCTGTTGCTCCTCCCCGGGTCCGACGGGCACCTCGACGAGGCGTGGTCGTCGGTGGACTGGGTCTTGCCGGGTCCCTGGCCCGACGTGCTCGACGCGCTTTCGAGCGGCGGCTGGCAGGCGATGGACTGAATGGCGCGCCGTGGAGACGTCGGGAACACGCGGCCTCGCCCCGGGCCGATCCAGAACGCCGGGAGAGGACGATGCACGGATCGGCCGGGCCCTGGAGTCGCTGTTTGCCACCAAGCCGAGCCGGACCGTGCTCGCGGGGCCGGGCGTGTCCCGCGAGACGTTCGACTGTCCCGCGGCCACCTCCGTCGAAGAGCGTGAGCTCGGGCGCGCGCTGAAGGCCGGCGTGGACGTGCTGGCGCTCGCCAAGGTGACGCCGACGTCCTTGCGGGCGCTCCGCGAGACGCCGCCGACCATCCTCGTGGTCACCGCGGAACCGAACGCCAGCACCCGCGCGCTGCTGGACCTGCGGCGCACGCTCGTGCTCGGGCCACGGGCGCGGCTACGCGTGGGCAGGGGCAACGTGGTCGCGTGCGCGCCGACTCG
>CAZYSW010000023.1:11004-22879 GCA_964650105.1 uncultured Nannocystaceae bacterium | reverse complement strand
TGTACTCGAGGATGCGCTTTTTGACCTTCTCGAGGTCGTAGTGGTCCTCGTCGAGCACCTGTCGGACGGTTCGGATCTCGATCTGATCCTCGGTGGACTTCGACCACGGCAGCTCGACGAGCCACTCGAGATAGGTGCGCGTGACGGTGTACTCGGCCGACGACGGCTGCATCTGTTTGAGCCGCTCGAGTTGCTTGAGCGCGACCTTCTCGGCCTCCTCGGGCATCTTCGCCTCGGCGATCTTCTTTTGGAACTCCTCGATGTCGCCGCTCTCGTCGTCGATCTCTCCGAGCTCGCCCTTGATCGCCTTGAGCTGCTGACGAAGCACGTACTCGCGCTGCGAGTGCCCCATCTCCTCCTGGACCTGGGAGTTGATGCGCTCGCGAACCTTGAGGATCTCGAGTTGGCGGGTGAGCAGCGTCAGAACCTTGCGCAGCCGCTCGTGAACGTCGGCCGACTCCAGCACGTCCTGCTTCTCGTAGGGCTCGATGTCCAGATTGCTGATGACCAGGTCCGCCACCTGCCCCGGATCGGTGACGCTGTCGAGCAACGCCGCCGCTTCGCGCGGCAGCTCGGGCACCAGCGAGATCAACTTCTTGGCCGTCTCCTTGATGTTGGCGACCAGGGCCTCGGCCTCGAGCATGCGCGCCTCGTCCTGGATGTCCGCCAGCTCGGAGACCCGCGCGTGGATGAACGGCTCGTGGGAGGTGATTTCCTCGACGCGAATCCGCATCACCCCCTGGAGGATCACGCTGTAGTTGTCCTTGGCCAGCTTGATGACCTTGAGGATGCGGGCCGCACACCCGACGCGGTGCAGATCGTCCTCTCCCGGCTCTTCGATGCGAGCCTCCTTTTGGGTGACGATCCCGATGATCGGGCGCTCGTTGGCAATGGCTTCCTCGATGAGCTTGACCGACTTGGGCCGGCCCACGTCGATGGGGATGATCGACCCCGGGAAGAGCACCGAATTGCGCAGCGGCAACACGGAGATGATCTCGGGCAGCTCGGGGGTGTCTTCGGGCGTATCGGGCGGCTGACTGCTCATCGAGCTCGTTTTCCCGGCAATCCGGCGGCAACGGTATCACCGGCCGGGGACGTGTCAACCGAAGCCCGCCGCGCCCGCGAGCCGGCCGCGCATCGCCGCAAAGTCGGTTTCCCCCTGCGAGTCGAGTCCCCGGACCAACGATGCTAAGGTGGGCCGTGCGCTCCTTGAGCCTGGTGGTTGCGGCTGGTCCCGACCTCGGACGACGCTTGCTGCTCTCGGATGCCCCCGTCACCATCGGCCGCGGACATGCGGAGTCGCTGCAGCTCAGCGATTCGGCCGTCTCGCGCCACCACCTGACGATCGCGCTCGAACGCGACGCGACCGGTCGACCGGTGGTCGTGGTGCGGGAGGTCGCGGGGGTGAACCCGGTCTGGACGCTGGTGGACGGTCAGCGCACGGTGGTCGTCGCCGGCCACCACATGCAGGCCGGCAGCTCGCTGACGCTCGGAAGCACGACCTTGCAGGTGGTCGAGGAGCCCGCCGCTGCCGCGACGCCCGGGGGCAAGCCCCTGGGGCGCAGCACGGTGGAGCTCGATGCCACCTTGGGGGACGAGCCCAGCTCGCCCAGCCGCCTGGCGGCGCTGGCTGCCCTGGGCGATCGCCTGGCCCGCTGCGGCTCGTTGCAGGCGGTGTACCGCGAAGCCACGGCCTGGGCCGTCAACGCGCTGCCGGCCACGCGCGCCTTGCTTCTGTCTCCGGACGGCACCGACATCCTGTCGGCGGCGAGCGACGGAGCGATCAGCGACCTGGCGCTGTCGAGGAGCCTGCTCGACCGGGTGCTGTCGGAGAAGCGAGCGTTCCTCGTGAGCGACGTCCTCGCCGAGCCGGACCTGGCCGACAAGCGATCGGTCCAGGTCCGCGGGATCGTGGGCGCGATGGCGGCCCCGGCCTCGAACCTGGTGTTCTACGCGGAGTGGGGCACGGCCGAGGCCGTGCGCGGGCGATACGACGAAGAGGCGCTGCTTCTCTTGGTCTGCGCGGCCCACCTGGTGAACGCTCTCGGGGACAGCGCGAGCGAGCGCTCGCAGCTCCAGGCGGCCGCCAAGGTCCGGCGCGGAGCGAGCCGCGACGGTCGATCGGTTCCGCGACTCGTCGGTCGATCGGCGGCGATCCGGCGTCTACAGGTCTTCATCGAGCGCGTCGCGCCGACGCCGGCGACGGTGCTCTTGCGCGGCGAAAGCGGTACGGGCAAGGAGCTGGTCGCCGCGATCGTGCACGGCATGTCGGAGGTGGCCTCGGGCCCCTTCGTGGCGATCAACTGCGCGGCGATCCCCGAGCAACTGCTCGAAAGCGAGCTGTTCGGCCACGAGAAGGGCGCCTTCACCGGCGCGGTCGCGCAGCACGACGGCGTCTTCGCCCGCGCCGACGGGGGCACGCTCTTTTTGGACGAGATCGGCGAGATGAGCCTGTCCACCCAGGCTCGTATGCTGCGCGTGCTCGAGACCCGCAGCTTCATGCGGGTGGGTGGCACCAAGGAGCAGACCGTCAGCGTGCGGCTGATCGCCGCCACGCACCGCGACCTGCAGGCGATGGTCGCCCAGGGGACGTTCCGGCAGGACCTGCTGTTTCGCCTCAGCGTGATCCACACCGAGCTGCCGGCGCTCCGCGATCGGCCCGAGGACGTCGAGCCTTTGGTCCGTCACTTCGCGGAGTCGTTGGGCGACGAAATCGGCCGACGGATCGAGTCCATCGCCCCCGACGCCTTGGCCGCCCTGCAGCGCTATCGATGGCCGGGCAACGTCCGGGAGCTCCGCAACGTGGTCGAGCGCGCCCTGGTGCTCGGGGACGGCCCGATCCTCGAGCTCGACGACCTCCCGCCCGAGCTGCTGCACGCGGCGCCGAGCCAGCGACCGCCGGGGGCCGCCGCGGTCACGCCGGGCACGGTCCGCACCCTGGCCGAGCTCGAGCGCGAAGCCATCGGCGTGGCGCTGCAAGCCACCGGCGGCAACAAGGCTCGCGCGGCCGCGCTCTTGGGGATCGACCGGACGACCCTGTACCGAAAGCTCAAGGACTACGGCATTTGAGGGTGGCCCGACGCGTCGCTGCGCGATGCCCCGCGGCGGCTCGCTGGGTGGCCAGGCCCGGTGGGGACGGCCCACGTCGATGCCCGAGCACGCGGCGCGCCCGGGCGGGCGCCCGAACCCCCGACGGACGACGCCCCAGAAGGCAGCGCCGCCTGGACCCCCGACGGACGACGACGGGTCGGTGCACGCGCCGGGTGAGCCCCCTCCGGGCCGCTCACCGTCGGGGGCGCTCGGGGGATCGCCGGCTCGGCGCGCGGGGGGTCCCGACGAGACAACCGCCGCAGCGCCCGAAAGAGGTGCGCGCTGCGGCGGCGGTCGAGTGGCAAGCCAGCGGTGCGTTCAATCCCAGTCGGACCAGCGTCGTCTCGAGGACGGTCGGAAGTCCTCGTCCTCCCGCTCGAGCTCGTCGAGGAGCTCGAGCTCTTCTTTGCCCAGCATCTCCCCGTCGACCAGGGCCTCGCGCTGGAATTCTTCGAAGCTGGCGTAGCGGTGGCGGAAGTAGCTCAACGAAAACCCTCCTTGGGCGCTCCGTCCCTCGCGGGGCGGCAGCGGCAAGGTGAGAGTAGGTCTTCTACCTACATGTAGGCAAGAATTCTCCCCGGAACGGGGCGCCGCCCACTGCACGGGCCTGCGGTGGTAAGGATGGCCGCCGTGCCGCAGTCGACCTCCCCCCCGCCGGGGCGCCTCCCCGGACGTCCCCGCGTGGTGGCCGTGAGCAATCAAAAAGGTGGCGAGGGGAAGACCACCACGGCCGTGAATCTGGCGGCGAGCCTGGCGGCGGCCGAGCACCGGGTGCTCCTCGTCGATCTCGACCCTCAAGGCAACGCGAGCTCCTCGGTCGGCTATCCGCGTGGCCAGGTCGAGCACGGGACGTACGATCTCCTGCTGGACGGCGCGCCGCTGGACAAGGTCCTCCGCGGCACGGATCTCCCGACGCTGCAGGTCATCCCCGCCTCTCCGGATCTGGCCGGGGCGGAGGTGGAGCTGGTCGACGTCCCCCAGCGCGAGTCGGTGTTGGCGCGCGCGCTCGAACCCCTGCGCAAGGACGATCGCTTCGACTTCGTGATCCTCGACTGCCCCCCGTCGCTGGGCCTGCTCACCGTCAACGCCCTGGTGGCCGCCGACAGCGTGCTCATCCCCATGCAGGCCAAGTACTTCTCGCTGGAGGGTCTGGGGGCGCTGCACGGCACCATCGACTCGGTCAAGGCCGCCCTCAACGAACGCCTTCGCATCGAAGGCATCCTGTTTTGCATGTTCGATCCCCGCACCAACCTCGCCCAGCAGGTGATCAAGGAGGTCCGCGAGCACTTCGGTGACCTGGTGTACGACACGGTGATCCCGGTCAACGTCCGGCTGAGCGAGAGCCCGAGCTTCGGCAAGCCCGCCTTGCTGTACGACATCGAGAGCAAGGGCGCGCAGGCCTACCTGCAGCTCGCGCGGGAGATGTTGACCCGCGTGACCGAAGGAGCGCGGGCATGACTCGAAAGCGTCCCGCGCTCGGCCGGGGCCTGGGCGCCCTCATCCCCTCGGCCCCGGCCCCGGCGCCGGCGGCACCGGTCCGCAAGGATCCGCCCGGCGAGCCGCCGGGACGCGGCCAAATCCGCGAGCTGCCGATCGAGCAGCTCATGCCCAACCCCGATCATCCGCGCAAGCACTTCGCTCCCGCGGAGCTCGAGGAGCTGGCGGCCAGCATCCGCACCCAGGGCATCATCCAGCCCATCGTCGTGACGGCCAGGACGCCCGCGCCGACCGACCCCGGGGCGCCGCGATACCTCATCGTCGCGGGCGAGCGGCGCTGGCGGGCGGCTCAGCGCGCGGGGCTGCACGCGGTCCCCGTGGTGGTGCGCGACGTCGCCGAGGAGGATCGCCTGGAGCTGGCGCTGGTCGAGAACATCCAGCGCGCCGACCTCAACCCCCTCGAGGAGGCGCAGGCCTACGCCGAGCTCAGCCGGCTGCGTGGATACACGCAGGAGGCGCTGGCCGAGCGCGTCGGGAAGGATCGGAGCACGGTCGCCAACGCCATGCGCCTGCTTCGTTTGCCGCCCAAGGTCCAGGCGCTGGTTCGCGAGGGCCGCCTGTCGATGGGGCACGCGCGCGCGCTCTTGGGGCTCGAACACGAGGACGAGATGACCGCGCTCGCCGCCGAGGTGGTCCGCGGCAAGCTCAGCGTGCGCGCGACCGAACGCGCGGTCCGTCAGCGCAACGCTGCGTCGACCGAACGGCCGTCGCAAACCGACGCGGACGCGGACCGTCGCAAGATCATCGTGGCCGAGCTCGAAAACCGGCTTCGCCGCCGGCTGGGCGCGAAGGTTCGACTTCGCACGCGCGGCAAGGGCAAAGGGGCGGGCGTCCTCGAAATCCCCTACGGGAATCTCGACGAGCTCGACCGTCTGCTGCGCGTCATCCTGGGCGATCCCACGCGGTCGCAGTAGGATGATCCGGATGGAGCGTCGGAACGCGCCCGCCGACTCCCGGCGCAGGTCGCCTCGGGCCGGTGTCGTGATGCGGCTGCAATACCGCAACGCCGGCCATCTGCTCGTCAGCTACTGTACGAACCTCTCCCGCGGGGGCCTCTTCGTGCCTGCCACCGATCCTCTCCCTCCCGGCACCCGCATCACGCTGTCGCTCGCGATCCCCGGTGGGCGGGATGCGGAGTTGGAGGCGGAGGTGCGGTGGGTGAGGCAGTTCGACTCCGACGACGGCCCGGCGGGCATGGGGCTGGCCTTCGAGGGCGTCGACGACGTGCTGGGGGACAGCATCGACGCGATCGTGTCGCAGTTCGCCCCGCTGGAGATCGCCGTGGTGGGCGATCGGGCCTCGGTCCGTACCCACGTCGCCGCGCAGGTTCGCACCCTCGTCTCGTGCACGACACAGACGCACGGGATCGGCGAACGACCGGCGTCCGACTACGCGTCGCACGACCTGGTGATCGTGGACGCCGACAGTGCGTTCGACCGCGCCGTCGTGCTCCTCGAAGGACTCGGCGCCCTGGATCCGCCCCCGCCTCGCCTGGTGTTGTGCAGCGCTCGCGATGCGGAGCGTCGGCGCGAGGTGGCGCGACTGGCCCGCGTGGTGAACAGCCCGGTGGACGCCGACGAGCTTCGCACCAGCGTGCTGGAAACCGTCACCGAAGTGCGACCCAAGTGAGGGCCGCCTCGGTCACGCGGGATCGATGCCCGCACGCCGCTCGGCCGCGAGCACGACGTTCGACAGCAGGCAAGCGATGGTCATCGGGCCCACGCCGCCCGGAACGGGGGTGATGGCCCCGGCGCGTTCTCGGGCGGCCTCGAACTCCACGTCACCGCACAACTTGCCCTCGGCGGTTCGGTTCATGCCGACGTCGATGATCGCCGCGCCGGGCTTGATCCACGCACCCCGGATCAGCTCGGGCTTGCCCACCGCAGCGACGATGACGTCCGCCCGCGCGCACTCCTCGGCCAGGTCTCGGGTCCGGGAGTGCGCCATGGTCACCGTCGCGTGGGCGGCCAAGAGGAGCTGCCCCATGGGCTTGCCCACGATGGTCGAGCGTCCGACCACCAGGGCTCGAGCGCCCTCGAGGGGAACCTGGGCATGGGCCAGCAGTCGCATGCATCCCTGAGGCGTGCACGCGACGAACCGGGGCTTGCCCACCATCAATCGACCGAGGTTCTCGGGGTGGAAGCCGTCGACGTCTTTTTCGGGATCGATGGCAAGGAGCACCGCCTCCTCGTCCAGTCCCGCCGGCAGGGGGAGCTGGACCAAGATGCCGTCGACCCCCGCATCGGCATTCAGCTCGCGCACCAGGCCCACGAGCGCGTCGGTGCCGGTGGACGCGGGCAACCGATGGTCGCGCGTTGCGATCCCCACCTCGGCCGCCCTGCGCTCCTTGTTGCGGACGTAGATCGCGGAGGCGGGATCGTCCCCGACCAGGACGACCGCGAGGGTCGGATGGACCCCCGCCTCGATGCACTGCCGGACACGGACGGTGACGCCCTCGAGGACGTCGGCCGCCACCTGCTTGCCGTCGATGATCTTCGCCGTCACTCTGCGGCTGCTTTCGCGCTGCTCGTGCCGCCCTCGGACTTGGAGCCGCCGTCGCTGGAGCTACCCCCCGAATCCTTGGGCTTGGTGCTCGCGTAACCGTCCTTGTACCAGCCGCCCCCCTTGAGGTGGAACGCTGCCGCGCTCAGGAGCCGCTCGAGGCCACCCCCACACGCCTCGCAGGTGGTCATGGGTGGGTCGTCGAAGCCCTGGATGTGCTCCTCCTCGGCGCCACACTTGGTGCAACGGTAGGCGTAGATCGGCATGGCTGTTGAACTCGGACCGCACTTTATTGTCGCGGAGCCTGCCGTCAAGGGGAGCGAGGTCCGGGGCCAGCGCATCGAGCGCAGAATTTCGGAGCCGTGCGCGCAAAAGCGTGGCCCCCTGTCCGCGAGCCCTCCGGATGCGGGCTGCTAAGCTCGGCATGATGCCCTGGGTCGCCGCGCGCCGTCTCGAAGCCATGCGCGAACGGTGGCTCGCGTCGGTGACCGTGGCGCTCGTCCTGCTCGGACCCGCCGCTGGGAGGGAGGCTCGCGGGGACCCCGGGGACGACTGGGGTCTGGAGCGACGAGCCGACGATCCGACGCTCGTGTCGCAGCGGATGGCGAAGCTGCGCAAAAATCCGTTCGACCAGACGCAGCTCCGCGCGCTGGAGAAGGCGCTGGGCCTCGATGCGCTGAGGCGTCGCATCGAAAGCGCCATCGAGCGCAACCCCGACGATGTCGCGCTCGCGATCCTCTCGGCTCGCGTCTCGTTGATGGCCGGTGAAGCCCGGCGCGCCGCCGAGACCCTGGAGGCGATCGAGCCCCGTGCGGGCCGGTGGCAGGCCGCCGTCTTCGCGCTCCGCATCGATGCCCTGGAACAGGCCGGGAACCTCCGCAAGGCCGTGGCCACCCTGGAAGCCCGGGCGGCCGACCGTACCGACGCGGCGGATCAGCGCAAGCTGCTCGAGCGGGCCTACGAGCTGGCCGATCGCGGAGGCTTCGCCGACGATGCCCTTCGGCTGGCACGCAAGCTCGCCGAAGCGAGGCCCTCGGATCCGGCCGCGCAGCTTCGGCTCGCCCGGGCCGCCACCGCCGCTTCGGAGGGCAAGATCGCCGACGAGGCGTACGCGGCCGCCATCGCGCAGACCCGCGGGCATCGACAGGACGAGCTCGTCGCGGAGCGAGCCAAGGCACGACTGCACAACGACAACCCCGCGGGCGCCAGCGAGCTTTTGTGGTCGCTGCTCGAAAATCCGCGCAGGGGCACGCGATCGGCCCGCGAGTCGTGGTGGAGCACCCTCGCCGATGCGCATCGTCGCGACGGAAGCACCGAGGTGCTGGTGGCTAGGCTGGGGGCGTGGCTGGCCTCGCACGACGAAACCGCGGGTTGGCGGACGCTCGCCCAGGCGCAGGAGACCGCGGGGATGGATTCCACCGATGCGTGGCGCATGGCCCTCGAGCATGCGCCTCGCGATCCCGAGACCCAGGCGGCCCTGATCCTGGCCCTCGAATCGAAAGGCGACCACGAGGGGGCCGTGCAGGAGTACCTCGCGCTCCTCGAGCGGTCGAGTGCCGAGGTCCAGCTCGGCCTGGACCTCGCGACGCGCCTTTCGGCGGCGGGCGATCACGAGCTGGCGTCGCGCGTCGTGGGAGCGATCGAGCGCCGTGCGGGACGTCGTGCGCACGCCCTGCTCCTCTTGCTCGACTACTACAACCTGAGTGATCAGCCCGATCAGGCGCTCGCGGTGGCGCGACGCCTGGTGTCGCTCAAGCCGCGCAGCGCGGATGCCCGCATTGCGCTGGGCGAGCAGCTCTATCAGATGAATCGCGTGCAGGAGGCCCTGCGCCAGTGGGAGATGCTGCCCAAGCTCGTCCGCCCCGCGCACAAGGGATGGGCACGGCACGCTCAGGTGCTCAGCGAGCACGGACGCACCGCCGACGCCATCACGTCCCTCAAGAAGGCGCTGAAGCTGGCGCCCCACGATCCGGGATACCTGAGGCTGCGGGCGGTCTTGGCCGAGGAGCAACGACGCCCCACGATGGCGCTCGAGCTGTGGGAGCAGGTTCGAAAGCTGGCCAGCGATCCCGACCAGAAGCTCTTGCGCGACGAGGCGCGAACGCGCATGGTCGAGCTGCTCGTCGGTGGCTCGATCTCCAAGCGACGGACCAAGCTCGAAGGCGCCGAGCTCGAGGCGCGGGAGCTTCTGGATCGCGGCAAGCCGTTGGACGAGGCGATCGAAGCGGGCCGCTTTTTGGCCGAGCTGCACACGCGACGAGAGAACTACACCGCCGCAGTTGCGGTCCAACACCGCCTGTTGGAGCTCCAACCCGGGGATCCCGAGCGCCTCCAGGAGCTCGCCATGGCCCAACGCCGGGCCGGCCAGGTGGAGTCGGCCATGATCACCCTCGAGGGCCTGCTCGACGCCGACCCGTCGCGGACCGCCGACGTGCTGGCTGCGATGAGCGAGCTGGCGTTCGAGGCCGGAGACGAGCAGGCCGCCCTCGACGCGGCGACGCGCGCTGCCGAGGAGGATCGCAGCCAGGTCGATGCCCTGGTTCGCCTCGGAGAGCTGCACGAGCGGCGCGGCGACATCGAGGCCGCCGCCGAAGCCTACGACCGGGCGCTCGCGACCACGCCGAGCGATGCCCGTGCGCAGTTGCGGCTGGCCGAGCTCGAGCTCACCCGTGGAGACGCCGAGGCGTCGTCACGCCGCTTCCGCGGGATCCTCGAGGCCGGAGGTCCCCCGGAGATCCTCCGTGAAGCGGGGCGACGGGCGCTCGATCTGGCCGAGGCGTCGGAGACGACGATGGAGCTGGTCGAGCTCGCGATCAAGCGAACGTCGATCCACCCCGAGGCCGACGAGCCGCGCGAGTTCTTGCTGGAGGCGCTCGATCGCGCCGATCTCGAAGACGTCCAGCGATGGTTGGACGAGGCGGGGAAGCGTCGCGCCGATCGGGAGAGCGCGCTGCGGCGTCCGCTCGTCGCCGCCCTCACCCGCGGATCGATCGGCGCTCGTCTGCGCGCCGCCGATCATCTGGGTCGCCTTCGATTGCCGGAGACCGCGGTGCCCCTGGCGAAGATGGGCGCCCAGCTCACGGCACCGCGCGATGCGACGGCGACCGTTCGCGACGCGTTCGAGCGCGCCCGCGTGACGGCGATTCGTGCCGCGGGGGCGCTGGAAGACGGCGATGCCGTTCCGCTGTTTTCCGCGGTGATGAAGGACGGCAACCACACCATGGCCGCCCGACGCACGGCCGCCTGGGCCCTGGCGCGCTCGGGGACCCGCAACGCGGTCGATGCCCTGGTGCCTCACCTGACGCTCTCCGACGATCCGACGATCGTCGCACTGGCCTGTGTCGCCCTCGCCAGCGACCCTCGCCCCGATCGTCGGGCCGACGACCTGGCCGAGGTCGCGGCCCTGGCCAGGCACAGTCGAGATGCGCACGTCCGGCATGCGTGTGCGTTCGCCGAGGCGGCGTTGACCCGAGACGATCGCCTCGCACCGCTGCTCGAGCAGCTCGACGCGGGGGAGCCGGTGCTGGCCGGGATCGCGGCGTGGCGACTCGGGCGTGTCGCCGAGCGCGACGGTGTCACCATCACGGCCCTCCTCCGTCGGTTCTTGGGCCCCCCCGGTCTGCCGCGTGACGCCGCCGGCGCTGCGCTCGCGCGACTGCTCGGCGACGCAAAGCCCGAGGTCTCGGCCGAAGTCGTTCCCCCACCGCCTCGCGGGGAGCATTGGGGCACGGTGCTCGACCGCTGGCTCGAGTCCCGGATCGCACCGCGTTACGAGCCCCTGCGGCCCGAGGCGTTCGCCGAGCACAAACAGGCGGTACGGGCCGCGGTCGCGGCCGCCGAACGGGGCACCCGAGCCGAGCGTGCCGCAGCCGAGGCTGCGCGCCGGGGCTGCACCGAGGCATCGCCGGGCGAGCGCGTTTTGTGTCTACGTCCGCTCGTTCGGGACGACATTCGGTTCTGAGCGGGCGTCCGGTAGGCGGCCCTCCCGCTCGTCGAGGCCGGCCATCGGGGGCACACGTGGTGGGACGAGCCGTGCGTGCTCGCGTCCCGGTCGAGGCCGGGCTCACCCCACCTTCGATTGACAAGGCTTGGCCCGGACGCGAGGATGCGGGGGCCATGGACTTGGCCCCCGCTTGCCACGTTTGCGGAGCCTCGAACCACGCGAACGCCCGGACCTGTGCGCGATGTGGGACGGTCCTGGCCTCGCCTGCCGGGGCGGCTGCAGTGGGCTATCCGACGAGCTCGGGTGGGGCTCCGCCCAGCGGCCTCACGCAGGTCGCCGGACAAGGAGGGTACCCGGCGAGCTCGAGCACCGTGCCGTCGAGCCCCATGGCCAGCACGGGTGCACGCCCTCCGGGCAGCTCCGCCACGGTCCCGAGCACCACGCCGTCCGACGCTTCGAGCGGCCCCCGGCAGCGGTTCGATCCGGCGACGGGCCAGCCGCTCCCGGGCCTTCCCCCGCTCGCCGAGCAGGGCGGTGGAGGCAAGACCCTGTTCTTCGGCGCCTTGCAGCAGCAACCCGTGGTCCCGCGTCTGGTGGTGATCAAGGGCGAGGGGGGCGACGGTGCGACCTACCATCTGCAGGGCACGACGACCGTCATCGGCCGCACCGTCGGCGACATCACGTTCCGCGAGGACCCGTTCTTGAGCCCCGAGCACGCCAAGTTCACGGCGCAGAACGGCCGCCTGTTCGTGCAGGATCTCGGCAGCGCCAACGGGGTGTTCCTGCGCAGCAAGAAGCCCACGCCCGTCGACGACGGCGCGTACATGCTGGTGGGTGAGCAGC
>CAZYSW010000023.1:0-10994 GCA_964650105.1 uncultured Nannocystaceae bacterium | reverse complement strand
TTCTCCGATGGCGGTCCCTCGGAGAACGGGACGTACTACTACGGCAGCCCGCGGCCGGCCGGGAACTTCCAGGTCGTGCAGTGCCTGGCGGGTGGCGGCGAGGGGCGCGTGGCCACGGCCGACGGCGCGAGCCTGAGCATCGGTCGCGAGAGCAACACCCTCGACTTCCCCGACGATCGCTTCATCTCCGGCCACCATGCCCGACTCGATCTATCCTCGAACGCAGACGAGGTGATCCTGACCGACATGGGGTCGCGCAACGGCACGTTCATCAGGCTGGAGGGCGCCCAGGAGCTCTTCCACGGCGACTACCTCTTCGTGGGTCAGCAGCTCCTGCGGGTGGAGATCGCCTGACCGCAACCGGAGGACCCGTGCTCACCTGTCCGAACTGCGGCAAGGAAAATCAGGACCACTACAAGTTCTGCCTGGCCTGCGGCACGCGATTGGGCCAAGCGGGCGCCGGCGCCGTACCGCCGCCGCCCCCCGTCGCCGCAGCGCCGCGCGCCGGGTTCCCGCCTCCCCCACCGCCTCCTCCGGGGGTCGGCATCGGGGGCGGACCTCCGTCGCCTCCGCCCGTGATGGGCAATCCACCACCACCGCCCGTAATGGGAGGCCCCCCTCCACCGCCCCCGGCGCAAGGTGCCCCCCCTCCGCTCACGGGCACGCCCCCGGCGCAAGGTGGCCCGCCCCCGGTGACGGGTGCGCCCGGGCCCGCTGCGGCCGGCCAGGGATCGACGTGCAGCCAGTGCTCGATGCTGAATCCGCCGGGCTTCATGTTCTGTGGGCGTTGCGGCAACAAGCTGACATCCTCCCCCTCGAGCGCGCTCGAGGACCTCGGTTCGGCGCAGACGGTCTATGTCAACGCGGCCGACCAGGGATTTCCGACCCGACCCCCCATCGAGCCGGAGGTGCAAAAGTCCGCGCCCACCGGTGCACCACCGACGCCGACGCCGGCACCGACTGCGAACGTCGGGGGTGGACCCGCGGCGCGCCTGGTCATGCTCGGGCCCGACGGCCAACCGATCGGCGAGAGGATCCTGGCCGCCGGTGAGGTGCTGGAGATCGGGCGGGACATGGGCCCGCCCTGGGACGACGACGCCTACCTCGATCCGCGGCACGCCGCGCTGACGCCGACGGCGGACGGCATCCTGGTCGAGGATTTCGGGGCGCTCAACGGCGTGTTCCTCAAGCTGACCGAGCGGATGGAGATCCAGCACGGGGATCAGTTCCGAGTCGGCCAGGAGCTGCTGCTGTACGAAGACTTGCCCGAGCCCACGCCCACCGAGGACGGCACCGAAAAGATGGGAAGCCCCAACCCGGGCTATTGGGGGCGCATCAGTGTCCTGGTGGATCCCGATCGCCCCTCGGGGGCGTTCCCGATCGCCAGTGAAGGCATCGGCATCGGGCGCGAGCACGGAGAGATCACGTTCCCGACCGACGGCTACGTGTCGGGACACCACTGTCGGATCTTCGGGGACGACGAGGGCATCTACATCGAAGACGTGGGGAGCAGCAACGGCACCTACATGCGCGTACGTAACGGCCAGGTCGTGCCCTATGGGAGCCTGGTCCTGATCGGGCAAAAGCTGTTTCAACTCGAGATGGCCGATTGAACACGGCCGACGCCGCACGCGATCCGAGAAAGCCAGCGTTTGCGACAGGACGGCGCGCCCGACCGGGCGCCCCGGCGCTTCGTCGCCGGGGCTGCCGGCAACGGAGCGGAACAATCCCGCCCGGCAACGACACGGTCCCGGTCGACGCTGGCCGCGTTGCTCCACGCTCGAACCATGCCGGACCGTCGTTGTCGTTGGGTCTCGCGCCTTGCCGGCGCGGACGCTGAGGCCGGTCTCACCCCACGCGACTTCTCCGAGACCCTGCTAGAATTCGTCCAATGTGTCGCTTCGCTTCCGTAATCGGTCCGGTGTTGGCTGCCGTCGCGCTCTCGCTGCTCGGGTGCGGTGACGACGACGCGCCGTCCGGATCGACGGGGGGGTCGACCGGAGAGATGCCGACGACCGACCCGACCACGCCCACGACGACTCCGGGGACGACCGACACCACCGACGGATCGACGGGAATCGACCCCGACAGCGGAAGCTCGGACACCGGCGAGCCGGCGTTTTGTCCGGAGACCCATCGGTGCATCCCCGTTGCCCCCCGGGGCTGGAACGGCCCCGTGACGTGGCAGGCCACGCCGGCCGACGCCGAACCCGCACCGTGTGGAGCGGCCTATCCCGACCACGCCACCGCTGGCTTCGCGAGCCTGGTCGCGCCCCCGGCCGAGTGCACGTGCTCTTGCGAGGATCCGGTCGGTGTGATCTGCGACAGTTCGATGGCCCTCCGCGTGTTCGAGGGCGACCCCACGTGCTCGGGAACGGGGACCACCACCCAGATCTTCTCCGGGATCTGCAACAACTTCGGGGAGATCGTCGCGGCCAACAGGTACTGGCTGACCGAACCGCTGGAGGCCAGCGGAGGTAGCTGTGAGCCTTCGAGCAGCCTGCAAAAGAGCGAGCCCTACTTCGAGACGCGCGTGACGGTGTGCAGCGGGGCCGAGACGTTCCCCGGCGGCTGTGCGACGAACCGCGTCTGCGCCCCTCGACCCGAGCAGGCGGATGCGCCGCTTTGTGTGTGGCAGGCCGGGGAGCACGAATGTCCCGCGGCCTATCCCGAGCAACGCGTGCTGTACGGAGACTGGGAGGATCAACGCGACTGCGAAGCGTGCACGTGCGGCCCCCCCGTCGGCCTGTGCGATGCCGCCGTCGTCAACTTGCTCGCCAATCCCTGCAACCCTCCGGTGGTCGCCGTGCTACCGGCCGACGGCCAGTGTCGGCAGGTGGGGTCGGCCGTCGAATCCACGACGTTGATGCTGGGGCAGCCCAACGCGTTTTGCACCCCCTCCCCCGGACAGCCCACGGGAGAAGCGATCGGTATCGACCCCGTCACCCTGTGCTGCGAGGCTTGAGCGCTCGACGGCCCCTATAGACCGATGCGCGGCTGCAAGACGATGCCCTCGCGGGCCTCGTAGGTGAACGCCTCCTCGATGACGATTTCGGTCCCGTCCATGAACCGGACGGTGACGTCCACCGGGCGAGGGTTCTCGGTCTGCGGGGTCAATGCGGTGATCAGACGATCGCTTTCGACCACCACGCCCTTGGCGGCTCGCTCCCCGACGTACACCACGGGTGGACCGTGCTCGGCGAACCCGCTGCCTTCGATCCGAATCGGGGTGCCGCCCTCTTGCCCGCCGCGACCGGGCGTCACCCGCAGCTCTCCGCCTGCACCACACCCCAGGCTCGCGAGCAGGAGAATCGACAGTCGACGCACCACGCGTAGACCCTACGCCCACGCCAGGCTCGGCGTCCACCTGCGGTGGACCCCCGAGCTCGACCGTTTCCGACGACGCTGGCCGCGTCGCGCCCCTCGAGGGGATCCCGGGTGTCCGTCTTCCGCCTCGTCGGTGCCGACGACGACGGCGCTGTAGGCCCACGCGAGGTCTTCGTCCCCGACGCGCGCGACACCCGGGCCGCCGAGAGCGGCGGCCCGGGCGGTTTTTGGGCCTTCGGGCTCAGAGCATGTCCCGACGACGCAGTTCCTTGCGGATCTTGCCGAGGGCTTGCTCCTGAAGCTGGCGGATGCGCTCGCGGGACAGCGAGTACTGCTCGCCGATCTCCTTGAGCGTGAGCTCTTCGTCGTCGTCGAGCCCGAACCGCTTGCGCAGGATGTCCGCCTCGATGGGACGAAGCGCGTGGATGACCTGCCTGACCTGCTCGTTGAGCGCGTGAGCCTCCAGGCTCTCGCCGGGGATCTCGGTCTCCTCGTCCTCGAGGAAGTCGATCACCTTGCGACCGTCGGCCTCCGAGACCTGGCGGTCCAGGCTGACCGGCTGCTCGAGGAGCAGGGTGTCCATCTTCTCGATCTTCGACGCCGCCAGGCCGGTGTGCTGGGCCAGCTCCTCGGCCGTGGGATCACGACCGTTGAGCGTCTCGAGCTCCCGACGAGCCTTCGAGACCTTGTGGTAGGCGTCGATCATGTGGACGGGGAGCCGTACGGCGCGTCCCTTGTCCGCGATGGCGCGACTGATCGCGTGTCGGATCCACCAGCTTCCGTAGGTCGAGAAGCGAAACCCCTTGCGGTGGTCGAAGCGATCGACGGCCTTCATCAGGCCGATGTTGCCCTCCTGGATGAGGTCCTGGAGCGGCATGCGGCCGTGATTGAACCGACGCGCGATGGAGACCACCAGTCGCAGGTTCGACTTCACGAAGTCGTTCTTGGCGGTTCGCAGAAGGACGCTCGAACGCCGCACCGACGCCACGTAGTCGCGGAAGGGCTGGCTTCCGCGCCGCGGGGGACGAACCGGCATCGACAGCCCTTCGCGGTGACCCGCGTCGAGCGTCTCGAGGTCGGCGAGGATGCGATCGGCGAGGATCCCGTCGGAATCGAGGAGCGAGATCGCCTCGGCGAGCGCGAGCTGATCGGCCTCGAACGCCTCGCGATGAGCGCGCGTCTCCCGGTCCCGCAGGGCACGGGCCGACTTGCGCAGCGCACGAAGCTCCGCCGTCGGCACGTCCTCCGGATCGAGCGACTCCTCGATGAAGGCGACCAGACCATCGATGAACGGCGGATAAGACAGGATCCTCCGCCAGTGCTCGCGACGCAGGTCGGCGATCTTGGTGGCCGCCGCCAGCTCTTCCTCCGGCGTCATGACGTCCAGATGAGACATCTCCCGGAAGTACACACCCAGGGTCGAGTCGGCCTCCTCGTCGCCGGTCGACTCGGTGGACCGCGCCGGCCTCGGCGCGCTTCCCGCTTCGCGGGGGCTCCAGCTCCGCGCGCGCGATCGCGCGAGTCTGGGAGGGGATCCGCGGGTGACTTTTCGGCGTGCCATGTGTGCCTCCTCGTCTGGTTGTGGTTTCGGGTTGAGGACCGAGTGTCCGCTCAGGTCGGCGTCGGGGAGAGAGATTGCGGGCCGACGGTAGACCCCCGAACCCGCAGTACTGTTCCCGACCTCGTCTTATGCCCGTCCGAATTCACGGGTTGCGGGTGTCCGCGGTTCCCCTCTGCACGGCTCATGCAAGTTGGGCACCGATCCATGTACGGTCAATGCCCGTGGCGAGATCGAGACGTGCAGGAACCCCGCGGCTTTCACCCGAGACCGCACAATTGGCGTGATCCGGCGCATCGGCGTCGCTTTTTGCGGGCGCGAGGGACGCGGATCGTCGCGCGAGGTGGCCCCCACTGCGGTCGAGTGACCGCGGTCATGGCGGTCATACCCCGCGACACGAACGTCAGGGTGGACGCGGCCCGACGCGTCGCGGGACGCCGCGATCCCAAAATGCTCGGTGGGTGGGACAAGTTGTCGCGGCAACGTTGGAGGGATCGCCCGGCGATGGTCCCCGCGGGAACCCGCGGCCGTCACCGAGGGATCCACGCCCGCGGGTACTCACGCCCGGTCCGGGGGGCGTTCGGCGAGGAGCCAGATCTCCGGGGACGTGGCGCCGAAGAACCGTCCCCGCGTCTGCCGACTTCCCGACACCTCGCGAATCGTGAGCCCCACCAGGGCACACATCTGCGCCAACTCGTACAGGGTGAAGGCGCGCATGTACATCTGATGGTCGTATTGCCGCCCGTCTTCGAAGACGACCGTCCGGTGCACGTGCAACCGGTTGGTGGCGTAGTTCATCTCGGCCTCGTCGAGCACCAGGCACCCCTGCCCTTGCCACCACGACCGGGAGGGCAGACGACCGATCACGTGGTCGCGGTTGAACACCTCGAGCCACAGCTTTCCACCCGGGACCAGCAGGTCGCGCATGACCTGAAGGCAGTGCAGGTTGGTGCGGTCGTCGAAGTAGCCGAGCGTGGTCCCCAGGCACAGCACCGCATCGAACGGGCCGTCCACCTCGGGGTTCCGCATGTCCGTGTTCACGAACTGCACCGCGGCCGACTGCACCTCGGCCGCTCGCACCGCGCGGCGAAGCTGGTGGGGCGAGGCGTCGATGCCGATCACTTCGAAGCCTCGGCGGGCCAGGGCGATGGCGTGCGAACCAGCCCCGCAGCCGACGTCGAGGATCCGCCTGCCCGGCGACATGCCGGTGGCGGCGAGGAACGCCTCGATCTCTCGATCGACGACCCTCAACGTGTCGGGGCGATCGAGCGCGGCGTAGTGCTCACCGAACGCCTCGGCGCACCAGTCGGTCATCGGGGGCACTTCGAGCAGCGCCGGATCGAGCTGGGCCTGGAGGGCCGCGAGCACCGGGGCGCTCTCGCGCGGCGGTGCGGGTGGCTCGACCCGGGCCGCCGGGGGCTCGGGCGGGGCGGCGGGCGGGCGCGTCGGCGGAGGAGCGCTGGCGGGCGTCTCGGCCTCCACGAGGTCCTGCTCGTCCAGTTCCTGCGCGTCGTCCTCGACGGGCAATGCCGGCCGGGCGATCACGATCTTGGGCTGGACGGGCGGTGGTCGCTCGTCGACGAACGCATTGGTCCCCTGCACGGGAAGCTCTTGGGTCCCGGTGACGACCGTCACGCGCGGCGGATCCGGTGCATCGACTGCGATCTCGCCGCTGTGGCTCTCGTCGTCGAAGAACTCCGGCTCGACCGTGAACGATCCGGACGCCGACGCCCGCGTCTCGCTCTGGATCTGCGTGGATTTGGGGGCGCGCGGCACCGGTGGAGGGGCCGCGCCGGGGGTCGGCGGCGGCACGGGCTCGGCCGTCTCGATCTCGGCCGAATGGATCTCCTCGGCTTCCTGTTGGGGTGCCCCGATCTCCGCATCGAGAGCCGCCGCCTCGCTCAGCAAGATGGGCCCCGTGTCGGCGCGTCGGGTGAGCGCCGGAATGTACAGCCCTCCGTCGTCCGCCCCGTCGCCGTCGATGCCGGATCCGACCGGCTCGGGTGCCGGGGCCACGACGGTCCCCGTCGACGTTCGCGAAAGCTCCGGGACGGGTTCCGGTGACGTCGGGGCGACGACCGTCGTCTCGCGTGCGGGCGCGGCGGCGGGCTCGAGCTCGATGTCGAAGCCGCCCTCGCCCGCGCTGAGGCCGACCTGGAATCCGCGCGGCTCCGTCTTGGCGCCATCCCAGTCCGGAGCCTGTCGGACGAGCGTCTGCGCAGACTCGGCGTCGTCGTCCAGGGTGATCTCGCCCCGCGCCAGGCCCGGCATGCCCTCGGAAACACCTTCGACGCCGTCGCCACCGATGCCGACCAGGGTCGTCTCGGTCGCGGGTCCGGGCCCCAGCCACCCTCGCCCGAGGAGCTCGCGGACCTGTTCGTCGAGGGCATCCAGAGGACCGGCCGGGCTGCACGCCGCGACGTCTCGGGCCCACGCCCGCCACTGTTCCCGGGTGACCTGCCAGACGCTCATGTCCTGCTGACTCGCTGCGGGGTGGCTTCCTGGAACAGCGGCTGTCCGAGGAGGACCGTCATCGGCACCCGGAGATCCGACGGCACGATACCGGCCTGGGTGAGGACGATGACGGTGCTACCGAGATGGAAGATTCCGAGCTCGTCGCCCTTGCGAAGCCGGGCGGGCGGCTCGCAGTGGTGGACCTGCAGCTCCCGGGGGTGGGGTTGGAAGCGGTGATACACGCACGTCATGTGGCCGACGCCGAACGCGGCGACCATCACCACGGCGACCCATCCCAAGCCGGTCTCCAAGACGTGGACCATCCGCTCGTTGATCGCGAACAGCCGAGGGTTGCGCCGCAACGAGGCCGTCGTCACCGGCAAGAGGCGCCCGGGGACGAGGGTGACCCGACGGGCCAACGCGTCGCACGGGCTGTGCACGCGATGGTAGTCGCGCGGATGCAGATAGATGGTCGCCGCCTGGCCGCCCTCGAACCGTTCCGCCAGGGCCTCGTCGGCCAGCAGCTCTCCGATGCTGAAGCTCCGGCCCTTCGCCACGATCGCGGTGTTGCGCTCCACCGGGGCGACGTCTCGCAGCTCACCGTCGCACGGCGACACCAGGGTCGTCGCGCTGCGATCGATCGAGCGCGCCCCCTGGCGCAGGCGCCGGGTGAAGAAGTCGTTGAAGCTCTCGAACCCCTCTTCGAGGGCCAGAGGGTCGACGTCCCGCAGATTGACGCCGAAATAACGGGAGTACACCGCCACCGCCGCTCGGCCCAGCCCGGGGGGCAAACGCATGCGCGCCGCCGCCCCCATGAACCGGCTGGCGAGCGTGGTCGACCAGTCCGGCGAGGCGTCCACCAGAGCCGCTGCCACTCGCGCTCGCCACGGAATGCCGCGATTCCGCATTGTCGGCATCGTAGCGTAGACCACCGGTCGCCGACACCGCAACATCGGGGCAGGATCACGGCCCCGACGCCGACCCTTCGGAGGCGGGCATCGGGGACCCGCCGGTACGCGGGGAAGGCCGACGCCGTTGCGCACGTCGACCCGAGGCGTGCCCGCCCCTGCCCGCGACCGGGCCTCCCTTCCGATTGCGCGAGGCGACCAAGAGGCGGGCCCGGGAGGCGGGGCCGGCCGCCCGTGGTGAACCGTCCCTGCGAAGTCGACGAAGCTACACCGCGCGCTGGATCCCGTCCGGAGCGCGAAGGCGACCGCCGACACCGATCGCATCCTCCAGACCCGAGACAGCGCCGACGATCCGCGTCAGGGCATCGGCGTCGCGCGAGGGGACGACGCCGCCGGCGTCGGTGTCACCGCCTCGCAACGCCGCTTCGCGGCTAGACGTCGAAGTACAGCGCGAACTCGTGAGGATGAGGTCGCATGCGAACCTCCTTGACCTCCACGTTGCGCTTCCAGTCGATCCAGGCCCGCAAGACGTCGTGGGAGAAGACGTCGCCCCGGACCAGGAACTCGTGGTCGCGCTCGAGGGCATCGAGGGCACCTTCGAGGCTGCCCGGGACGGAGGGTACGTCCTGGAGTTCTTCGGGGCTCATGCTGTAGAGATCCCGGTCGAGCGGCTCGCCGGGATCGAGCTTGCGCTCGATGCCGTCGAGCCCGGCCATGAGAAGCGCCGCGAAGGCGAGGTACGGGTTGGCGGTGGGATCGGGCGTCCTGAACTCGATGCGCGCGGCCTTCGGTTCGCTGGACGCGGCCGGGATGCGCATCGCGGCCGAGCGGTTCCGGCTCGAGTAGGCGAGGTTCACCGGAGCCTCGAAGCCCGGCACGAGTCGCTTGTAGCTGTTGGTGCTGGGGTTGGTGAAGGCGCACAGGGCGGGCGCGTGCTGCAGGATGCCGGCCAGGAAGTGCATCGCCATCTCGCTGAGGCCCGCGTACTCCTGTCCCGCGAACAGCGGCCGCGCTTCCTTCCACAAGCTCATGTGGATGTGCATGCCGTTGCCGTTGTCCCCGTAGATCGGCTTGGGCATGAAGGTGACGGTTCGGCCGTGCCGACGGGCGACGTTCTTGATCACGTACTTGAACCAGCACATGCGGTCGGCCTGGTTCACCAGGGAGTCGTAGCGAATGTCGATCTCGGCCTGCCCACCGCTGGCGACCTCGCCGTGGTGCCGCTCGACGGTGATCCCGACGTCCTGCAGGGCGAGGCACATCTCGGAGCGAAGGTCGTGCAGCGAATCGGTGGGCGGCAGCGGGACGTAGCCGCCCTTCTGTCGGGTCTTGTATCCGAGGTTGGGAAACTCCTCGCGGTCGCTGTTCCACGAGCCGAGGGCCGAATCCACCTGGTAGGCGCTCGCGTGGGCGTCGCTGCGATAGCGCACGTCGTCGAAGATGAAGAACTCTGCCTCCGGGCCGAAGAACGCACGATCGGCGATACCGCTGCTCTGGAGGTAGGCCTCGGCTCGCTTGGCCAGCGTCCGCGGATCGCGTTCATAATCCTGCCCCGTCACGGGATCTCGGATGTCGCCCAGCAGCACCAGCGTGGGGACCTCCATGAAGGGGTCGATCCGTGCGGTGCGTGCCTCGGGGACGACCTGCATGTCCGAGTTGTTGATGGCGCGCCAGCCCCGAATCGACGAGCCGTCGAACGCAAACCCGTTCTGAAACGACGACGCGTCGAGCTCGTGGGCGGGAACGGTGAAATGTTGCCAGGCACCCAGGAGGTCGATGAAACGAAGATCGACCATGCGGATGTCCTGCTCACGGATGAACTCGAGGATCTCGTGAGGTGTTTGCGGGGGCGTGTGCGTGGTCATGTCGAACCCTTCTGTGGTGGCTGTCAAAGTGCCGATTCACCCCGCTCGTCGGTTCGGATTCGAATCGCGTCGAGAACGGGAAGCACGAAGATTTTTCCGTCGCCGATGCGGCCGGAGGCGGTCACGTCGCGAATGGCCTGGACGACCTCCTCGACCAGCCTCGCGGGGACCACCACCTCGATCTTGAGCTTGGGGACGAAGTCGATGACGTACGAGGAGCCGCGGTGCACCTCGCGTTTTCCGCCGGTGCGACCGAACCCACGCACCTCCGTCACCGTCATGCCGCCCACGCCGAGCGCCGTGAGGCGCTCCTTGACGTCATCGAGGGCGAAGGGCCGGATCATGGCCTCGACTTTGAGGATGTCGGTGGTCAGCTCCATGGCGAGGTCTCGTGATGCGGTGGCTCGGGGCCGACGTCCTCCAGGCACCCCACGACGTCGGCCAGACGTGCGATGCCGAGCTCCGCCATCAGGGCGCGCAGCTCGTCGAGGATGTCGAGGGCGGCGGCGGGTCGAGCGAAGTTGGCGGTACCCACCTGAACGCAGCTCGCACCCGCCATGACGAACTCCAAGACGTCCTCGCCGTTGATGATCCCGCCCATGCCGCAGATGGGGAAATCCGGCAGCGCGCGCGCCACCTGGTGGACGATGCGGAGCGCGATCGGCTTGATCGCCGGACCCGACAGCCCGCCGTAGCGGGTGGCGATTCGGGGTCGACGCGTTCGCACGTCGATCGCCATGCCGGTGATGGTGTTCATGATCGACACGCCGTATGCCCCGGCGTCGCGAACGGCCTGGGCCATGGCGACGTTGTCGGCGGCGTTGGGGCTGAGCTTGACGACGATGGGAATCGAGGTCGCCTCGACACACCGACGCGTCAGAT
>CAZYSW010000022.1:12094-23053 GCA_964650105.1 uncultured Nannocystaceae bacterium | reverse complement strand
GTGATCAGCCAGGCCTCCACTCACGCGGCGACACGTCGCGGATGTCGAGGATCTCGATGTGCCCGTCTTGGTCGGCGTGAACCCTCTTGCGGGCCCGAACCACGGCGCGCTTGGTCGCCCCCGGCTTCTTCGCCGCCCGGGCACGCCGTGCGGAGGCACCCGCTCGTTTGCCGGCGCGCTCGAGGCTGCCCACCATGTCGACCAGGCGTCCGAGCGTCAACTTCGCCAGCTTGTCGCGGTACTCGTGATCCTTGGTCTGGCCCTTGAGCTCGAGGATCCGGGCGATCATGCCCTCGCGTCCCCCGAGCGCCTTGGCGCGCTCGCCGAGCGCGACGAGGTGGAGCAGCTTGCCGTTGGCGACGTTTCGCAGCCGTCGCTTGTGCTCCTCCTCGCTCTCGTGCTCGGGCCGCTCGACCAGCGAGACGACCTTCTCGATGAGCTTCTCCTTGGAGCCGTAGTGCTCCTTGACGATCTGCAGGGGGGTGGGCGTGGGCATGGTCGGTTCTCCTCGATGGTCGCCGCCAAGAGCAGCTACAAGAAGACTCGCCGGGGTCCTCGTCGACACCGGCTGCGCGCGCAGGAACGACGAACGCGCCCCAACCGGGGGGCTGGGGCGCGAATGATGGCGCCGACCCGGCGCGGATGCAAGGCCTGGCCTTACATCTTGCTCATCACGGTCTCTTGCAGCTTCTTGGCGTCCTCGTTGCTGATGGAGGCCGCCACGTTGACCGCGGCGTCCTTGGCCTCGATCTTGACGCTGTCGACGACGCCCTGGGGTACGCCCATGCCGGTGGCCATCCCCTTCATCTCGTCGAACTGCTTCTGCAGCTCGCTGGCCTTGTTGCTGGCCTCGTCGGCGCTGCCGAACCCGACCGACGCCGCAACGGCCACGCCGCCCGAAAGGTCGATCGACCCGGCGACGTCCTTGGCACCCGCCGCGGGCCCCTGAGCCATGTCGGCGGGGAGCTTGCCGGCGAACCAGATCGTCTTGCCGGTGTCGGCGCGAGCGACGACGTCCTTGAGGCTGCCGTCGACGGCGGACTTGCCCTTGCCGTCGATGAGATCCTTGACCGCAGCCGTCCAGTCCTTACCGGCGACCACGACGGTGTTGTCATCGAGAGCCCAGCCGGTGGCCTCGCCCCCGTCGATCTCGATCGTGACCTTTCCGTCCGCCTCGGCGATGGTGAAGGGGTCGCTGTCTCCGCCTTTGGCCTCCTTCATCTTGCCCTTGATGCACTCGAGGTTGTCCTTCTTGCCGATGCCATCGGCGTTCATGATCAGGACGAGCTTCGAGTCACCACCGCTGGGATCGAATCCGAAGGTGACGTTCTTCCAGTTCTCGAGCGGGACGTTGCAAGCCTTCGCGGCCTCGAGGCCCTCCTTGGCTTCGCCTTGCTCGAGCAGGGCCTTGTTGTCGGTGTAGATCTGCGACGAGGTCAGAGCCTTGACGTCGATTCCACCGATGCCCGTGGCGGCATCGGGGACGAGCTTCACGGCGTCTGCAGCTCCGCCCTTGCAGGCCGAGACGCCGAGCAAGGCGACCGCGAACGTGGTGGTGGCAAACGTCCGTTTCATGGGGGGCTTTCTAGTCGAGGGGAGATCGCCACGCAACTGGAAAAGACGGGTTGCAGAAAAGTCGTGGCGGGATTCACGGGGTAGCGTGGCCATACGTGCCCCAAGACGGGCCGGGGGCGCCCAGGTTGCAGCCCTTTGTCCCGCGCCACCTTCACGAGGTAGCCTGGAGGCGCCCGATGCCCTGGAAACAGTTTGAATTCAAAGGACAAACAGTCTTCGTACGCGTTCTGCCAGGGGGAAAACCCATCGTCCACCGCGGCCGCGTGGAGCTCCGTTACAAGCTCGGGGCGACCAAATCGTATCGCGCCTCTCCCGACAACCTCGTCGATGTCGGTGGCGAGATCGTCGCCGACGCGGAAATGAGCGGGTCGGCCAACCCGCCGGCTGGAGCCAGCGCGCTGCGTGAGGATCCGCGGACTCCGCCCGACGAGAACACCATCGTCATCCACACCGACGGCGCCTGCTCCGGCAACCCCGGGCCGGCGGGCATCGGCGTCCTGATCGAGCGGCCCGACGAGACCGTCGAGATCAGCGAGTACCTGGGCAGCGGCACCAACAACATCGCAGAGCTGAGCGCGATCTTGCGCGCGCTCGAGCGCCTGCGCGAGGACGAGACCGACCACGTGATCCATCTCTATACCGACAGCGGCTGGAGCCTCGGCGTGCTGATCGGCGGGTGGAAGGCCAAGGCGAACCTCGAGCTCATCGAGCAGATCCGCGAAAAGATGAAGCAGTTCCCCAAGCTGGAGCTCCTCAAGATCCGCGGCCACGCCGGACACCACGGCAACGAAGAGGCCGATCGCCTGGCGACCATGGCGGTCCGGCGGGAGGACTCCTTCGAACGCGTCCGCAAAAAGAAGTGAGATCTCGCCCGCCGCGGGCCCGGCCGCAACGCGACCCGAGGCCCGCAGGCGGCCCGGCCACCGGGCCGTCGCGCGCTCGTGCAGGTTCGCGCACACCCCGGGGCGACGGGATCGGCACGCGGGCGCGGGGATCAGGGGGGTGGGTCGCCGGCCACGTCGCGCAAGCGCGTGGTCGGTCCACGTGCACGCAGCAGCTCGGCCAGGGCGTCGCGCCGGCGCACCAGCGACGTTCGCAGCTCGGGCTGTCGCGCGACCAGCTCGGGCGCGAAGCCGTCGCGCTCGGGATCTGCGAGATCGATGCCGTGCAGCTCGAGGTGCAGCTCGTCGAGCGCGAGCGCCGAGCGACGCAGCCGTCGGGCCAAAGCCTCGGGCGTCGACAACAAGGAGGTCCCGATGAGCGGGAGTCGAAGGACCGGGCTCACGCTGATCGGGAGCTCCCACAGGCCCACGTCGACCCGGTAGTGGCGCACCCGCGGGCCGAAAAAGCTCGCGCCGCCGCGCACCGAGGACGCCGAGCGCCGACCGAGCACGCGCGCACCGGCGATGATGCCCACCTTGGCCGCGTAGTACGGCGGCGAGGGCAGCATCGAGCTGTCGTAGGCGTATCCCACCGCGCGGACCTGGGCCAGCAATCGCGCGTCGTGGGTGTACCCCGGGGCTCGAAAACCTCGGACGTCCGCGCCGAGATCGCGCAGCAGCACGTCGCACGCCTCGATGTCGCGGCGCATCGCTTCCGCCGACCTTCGCGTCAGCGCGTAGTCGTGCGCATGGCTGTGGTTGGCCAGCTCGTGCCCCTCGCCCAGGGCCTGACGCAGGAGGTCCGCGCCGCGCCCGTGCTGGCGACGGTCGCGGTCGAGGTCTCGACCGATCACGAAGAAGGTCGCCCGAACCCCCAGCTTCGCGAACAGCTCCAAGAACCGAGGCAGACAGCGCTCGAGCACGATTCCGCGGTGCTCGGGGCGTGGGGGCGAAAGCCCGTGGATGGCGTGATAGCACCCCGGGTCGTCCAGATCGACGCTGACGAAGGTCCGCCGATCACCCATCCGCTGGTTCCCGATTTCGGGCCCCCCCGGACTGCGCGTCCTCGCCGAACGCGGCGGCCCGCGGGCGCGGGGGCGCGTCGTGGCCCTTCGGCGAAAGGTGAATCGATGCCATCAGCCGGCCCAGATTCTCGAGCACCCGCGGCACCCGCTTCACCAGGTGGATCGACGGCGCCCGCTTCTCCCGAACCTCGACCGGGATCTCCAGCACCAAGATGCCTTGCCGCTGGGCCCGGATCACCAGCTCCGAGGCGAAGACGTCGTGCTCCACCACGCAACTGGCGGCCACGGGCAGCAGCGCCTCGCGACGAAACGCCTTCAGGCCGTGCGTATCGGTCCCTCGAAACCCCAGCGTGACGCGCAGCACCCGATTGTAGACCTTGGTCGCCAGCCGGCGCACGAACGGCCGGGTGTCGTTGGCCCCGCGCATGGCCTTGGAGCCGATGACCATGTCCGCCGCGCCCACGCGCAGGGGCACGAGCGCGCGAAGGTGAAAGTCCACGTCGCACAGATCGATCTCCTCGCAGATCACGAAGGTCCCGCGGGCCCGGAAGATGCCTTCGCGCAGGGCCCCCCCGTAGTTGGGCTCGGGGTACGAGAACACCGAGATCCGCCCCAGCGCCGCCGCCACCTCGCGTGCCAGCGCGGCGGTCCGATCCGTGCTGCCGTTTTCGGCCACGAGGATCTCGAAGTCGAGGCCCTCCGCGGTCAACCGCGCGTGCAGCTCGCGGAGGCTGTCGGCGACGATGGGCTCCTCGTTGTACACCGGGATCACCACGCTGAGCTCCACGACACCGGGCGAGCTCATCGCATGCACCATCTCGCGGCCTCCATTCCCTGCAGGATGCTGTCCTCCATGGAGTTGTAGATCCAGCTCCCGTAGCGTCCGCAACTGTGCACCCCCACCTCGCGCAGCCAGGAGAAGATGGTTTTCGTCGCCGCCTCGTGGTGTTCGTCGAACACCACGTAGGCGTGCTCCACGTCGCGGACGTCGGCGAAGACCACGTCGTCGGGGCTGGTGATGGCTCCCATGCGGGCGAGCGCATCATAGACCGCCCCGAGGTCGGGGTCGTGCTCTCGGTCCGTGAGCTCGACGTACAGGGCACCCGCGCCGGGGGGAGCCATCGACGGCACGGCGTTGCTGAACACCCCCACCCGGAAGAAGGGGATGTCGGGGTCGGGCACGTACACCCAGTGCTCCTCGATGGGCGGCCTGGTCGCGGTGGCGACGTTGAGGTAACGCCAACGGACCGAGCGCAGCTTCGCAGCCGCCTCGCGGACGGCATCCGGCACGCCGACCATCCGCGCGACGAGCTCGGGCAGCGGCAGCGACGAGACCAGGCGATCGTACGTCAGCGCGCTTCCGTCCGAGAGCTCCACGCGACGCGCGAACGGGTGGACGGAGGTGACGGCGGTCGACAGGCGCAGGTCGGTCCCGGACGGGAGCGCCCTGCACATCGCCTCGGGCAGCGCATCGATTCCGCCGCGGCGCGGATACAAAAAGCGCGCGTTGTAACCGAGCCCCTCCTGGCGCAACCCGATCGCGCCGCCGATCACCTGGGCGGGATCGGGGATCGGGATGTAACGCGATACCCACGCCGCCGTCAGCCGATCGGGGTGCATCCCCCAGAGCTTTTGGTTGTACGGGACGAAGAAGTGCCGGGCGATCCCGGCCCCGAATCGCGCGACCGCGTACTCCTCGAAGGTGCGGGGCTCGGGGGCGTCGCCGCGCGCCGAACGAAGCTGTGCCTCGAAGAAGCCGACCAGGCACTCGTGCACGATGGGCAAGGGCAACCCGTGCAAGTTGGCCTGAAACGGGTACGGGAGCATGACCCCGTGCGTGTAGACCCCCGTCTTGCGTTCGATCTCCACGAGATCTCCGGGCGAAAACAAGCGCCCGACCAACGCGCGAACTCGATCGTCGCGCAGGTGCAGCCAGTGCCCGGTGACGTCGAACGTGTAGCCGCCGCGGCGCTCGCTGCGAGCCTTGCCGCCCACGCGTTGCTCGCGCTCCACGAGGGCGACGGAGCAATCGCGCAGGTGCAGCGCCGTCGCGAGCCCGGTGAGGCCCGCGCCGAGAATCACCACCTGGGGCCCTGAGGCGGAGGCCACGGGCCGAGGGTAACCGTGGTCGGGACGTGGTGGCGAGCGACGAGCGAGGGAAACGGGCGGCGCACACGGGCTCCGAACGGCTGGACACGGAGATCGGCGCATTGCACACTGCACGCCGATGGAGCTGCAAAGCCTCGGCAAGTACCGCCTGGTGGCGCCGATGCAGGTGCACAGCTCGTCCTGCCGGTTCTACCTGGCCCGGCACGAGGACGAGCCCGAAGAGGGCGCCCCGAGCTACCTCGCCAAGCTCCTGCAGCCCGCTCGGGACGGATCGGCCGAGCGACAGCGAGCTCGATTCGAGCACGAGATCCGGCTGCTCAAGGTCCTCAACCATCCCAGCATCCCGACGCTGCACGCGGCCGGCGAGCAAGACGGCATCGCCTACATCGTCATGGATCGGGTCGATGGCGTCGACCTGGCCACGCTCCTGGGCCACCGCGACGGTTCTCCGCGGGCGCTGGCCAAGGAGGTCGCCGTCTACATCATGGGGCAGCTCGCCGACGCGCTGCGTCACCTCCACACGCTCGAGCTCATGGAGGACACCGAGCCCGAGCCGCTTCACGCCCTGCATCGCAACCTCACCCCGGCCAACGTGGTGCTGTCACGCACCGGTGACGCGGTGCTGTGCGGGTTCGGATCCGCGACCAGCCGATGGCTCGCGCGCGAGAACGACGAGCCGGGCATCGGGGATCCGGCCTACTTCAGCCCCGAGCGCGTGGTCGATCGCGAGGCCAACGTGCAGACCGAGCTGTTCGCCCTGGCGGTGATGCTGTGGGAGATGCTCCGCGGGGAGCGTTGCCTGGCCCGGCAGACCGACGAGGCGACCAAGGACGAGATCATGCGTTTCGACATCAGCCAGTCGAGCCGTCGCCTGACCGGCCTGTCGCCCAAGCTCAGCGAAATCGTGCGCAAGAACCTCGACCGCGATCCTTCCCGTCGCTACGTGAGCGCCTACCAGCTCTTGCAGCGGCTGGCACAAGCTCCCGAGGCTCAGGCGGCGGAGGCCTCTCGGGGCGAGCTGGGAAGACTGGTCCAGGCCGCGAGCGCCCCGTGACGGGCCTGCGCGAGCTCGGGGCGCCCTTGCGCGAGCACGCGCGGGTTTTGGCTTCGCTCGCGGTGCTGCTCGTCTTCACCTACGGCTACTTCGTCGCCGCCCCGGCGTGGAACCAAAACTCCCGCCTGGCGCTCACGCGGGCGATGGTGGAGGAGGCGTCGTTCGCCATCGACGCTGATCACGCGACGACGGGGGACAAGAGCTGGAAAGACGGGCACTTCTACAGCGACAAGGCGCCGTTCACCTCCGTGCTCGCGGCCTTGCCCTACGCGGTGTTCCACGGGTTGCGCCACCTGGTCGGAGGCGAGCTCCCCGAGGTTCGCGTCTTCCCGCTCGACCCCCTCGAGCAGGCGGCCGGGGCCGAGATCGAGCCCGAGGCCCGCCGCCCCGGCGACCGGCTCGTCTACAACCAGGCGCATCGACTCGCCCTGTATACGTGTGGGCTCTTCGCGGTGGCGATCCCCTCGATCCTCGGAGCGGCCGCGCTGTACCTGATGCTGCTTCGTCGGGCGAGCGCACGCGTCGCGGTGATCTGCGGGCTGGTGTACGCCCTGGGAACCCCGGCGATGACCTACAGCACCGCGCTGTACGGGCACCAGCTGTGCGCGTCGCTGCTCGTGGTGGCGCTGGCCGCCGCCGCCCTTCCCGAGCCGGGCCGGGCGAGCCGAAACGTCGCGCTGGTGTGGGGAGGCACGCTGGCGGCCGCGGTCGCCACGGAGTATCCGGCCTTCGTCCCCGCGGTGGCGGTGGGCCTGTGGGGCGTGCATCGTCACGGGCTGCGGATGGGGCTGTGGGGCGCGGTGGCTGCGGCTCCGATCGCGGTGGGCCTGGCGTACTATCACCACGCGTGCTTCGGGAGCCCGCTGGCCACGGGCTACGACTTCGTGTACCGGCCGGAGTTCGCCGAGGGCATGCGCGTGCGCTATGGGTTTTCGGCGCCCGACCCCCAGGCGATGTGGGCGCTCACCTTCGGTGCGTATCGCGGCCTGTTCTACTTCTCGCCGGTCCTGCTCTTGGCGGCCTGGGGTCTGTGCCGCGACGTGGGGACGAACGACCCGTGGGTGCGGACCACCCGTCTGCTGGCGTTGGGCGTCTGTGCGTACTTCGTCCTGCTCAACGCCGGTTACTACATGTGGGACGGCGGGGCGGCGATGGGACCGCGGCACATGGTGCCCATGCTCCCGTTCTTGGCGCTGGGATTGCCGACGGCTCGCCGCGCGGCGCCGCTTGTGTTCGGCGCGCTCGCCTTCGTCTCGGTGGGCCAGACGCTGCTGGCCACCGCCGCGAGCCCCGAGGCGGCCCAGTACGGCAACGCGATCTGGGAGTACGCCTTCGGCCGCGTCCTGGGCCGACTCCCCGGGCCCGACGTGGGGGCCACGAACCTGGGTCTCTTGCTGGGGCTTCCCGGTCCGCTCAGCCTCGTGCCCCTCGTCGGTCTGTGGCTGTGGGTGCTCCCCGGCCTGCTCGCACGCCTCCCCGAGCGCCGAGCCCCGCAGTCGATGGCGGGCGATCCCTACGACGGCCGAGGGGGACACAGCGCGCGCACGAGCTCGCCCACGCGGCCCGGCGAGACGTGAAGCCGGGCCTGGCGGACGAAGCCCTCCAAGGCCAGCCGAAGCTCTTGCGCCGACGCCCAGCGCCGATCGGGCTCCAGCGCCAACGCCCGCATCACGATGGCTTCGAACTGCGGCGGACAGCCGGGACGCACCGCGCTCGGCAAGGGGACGTCCGCCTTGGCGACGCGGTTCATGATCGCGAGCGCGTTGTCCCCTCCGAACAGCCGCTGGCCGGTGGTCAGCTCCCAAAGCAGCGTGCCCATGCAAAAGACGTCGCTGCGGCGATCGACGGGCTCGCCACGGCACTGCTCGGGCGAGACGTAGGGGATCTTGCCCTGCAGCGCTCCCGAGAGCGTGGTGTCGGGGTCCGCCGTCGCCTTGGCGATGCCGAAATCCGCGATCTTCACGTCGCCCGCGTAGGCGACGAGGACGTTGGACGGCGACACGTCGCGATGGACGATCCCCAGCGGTCGCCCGTCGGGGCCCCGGTGGTCGTGGACGTGGTCGAGGCCCGCGGCGACCCCCATGACGATGTGCAGGGCGTGCTCGAGGGGGATCGCCCGCTGCTGCCGACGGGCCGCGCGTACGATCTCGCGCAGGTCCTGCCCGTGCACGTACTCCATCGTGAAGAAGGGCAGCCCGTCGTGCTCCCCGATGTCGTGGACCCGCACGATGTTGGGATGCCGAAGCGCGGCGACCAGGCGCGCTTCGGCGAAGAACATGCGGATCAGCTCGTCGCGATCGGCGTACTGCGGCAAGATCCGCTTGATCACCGCCAGCCGTTCTTCGGATCCGCGCGCGGCCGGAGCACGGGCCAAGAACAGCTCGGCCATGCCCCCCGTCGCGAGCCGCCGAACGAGCCGGTACGCGCCGAGCCGCGGCGCCCCGTCCAAGCCACCCGCGTCCGCGCCTGCACCCACTGCGTCGAGTCTAGCAGGGTCATGCAAGGCGTCGCGTAAGAGCGATCAAAAGCGAAGCTGGACGCCGAGGCTCGCCCCGCGAGGACCTGCGCTCGGCAGGACGGTCACGCGACTTCTCGCGTCCTCGATCGCGCGTCGACGCTTGGGAACCCCGAACCCCAAGAGAACCGCACCGGACACCGCGAGCGCGCCCCCGACCGCCCCCGTGACGATCATCGCGGTCTTCCCTTCGCGCTGCAACTCCGTGCCGATCCCGCTGAGGGCGCCGAGCAGCATCACCCCTCCGATGGAGAGCGTCACCGCACCCCCGACGACCATCGCCTTGCCCGCGCGGTAACGCGGCGCGATGTCGGGGTCGGTGCGAAGAATGTCCTTCAGCGCGCGCTTTTTGGCGGCCGCTTCGGCGCGCGGAGACGGCTGCGGCGTCGTGGCCGGGGCGGCCGTGGTGGGGGCTGCGCCGCTCTCGGCGGCGGCGATCTTCGCTTCGAGCTCGGCGATGCGCGCCTCGACGGCGGCGACCTCCGCACGCCCCTCGGGCGTGGCTTCGTACAGCGCCTTGTACTCCGACACGTACTTGCGCAAAAGCCCGACGGCCTGCCGCAGGTGTGCCGGATCGTGGTCGACGTCGAACGCTCGCTCCTGCGCGGTCGCGATGTTGTAGATGACGTCGTTTCGGATCTGTCGCTCGGTCGGCGAGTCGCCGAGCTTGGCGTACACCTGCGTCCAGGCCTCGACGGCCCCCGCGTAGTCGTAGGTGTCGAACTTCGCCTTGCCCTCCTCGTACAGGGCCTTGACCTCCGTCAGGTCCGGCGCCGCAGCGGCCTCCTCGGCGGCTTGTACCGAGCGGGGGACGACGGTCGGCACGCCCAGCGTCAGGCCGACCACGAGGCCGATCGAACGCGTTCGCAGGCGACGACGCCCGAAGGCGCCGGCGGGGCTCGAAGAACGGTTCGTGCGGCGGTTCACCCGCGCCAGGGTACCAGGAGTGTGCACGGATGCGCAGCGCCACGACGCGCCATCGCCCGACGAACCTGCTATGCTCGCCGCGTGCCCGCTTCCGTGTTGATCCTGGTCGTGTTGCAAACGGCCGCGATCGATCCGAACGCCACCGCGCCTGCCGATCCAGCGGCGGCCGTCGAATCGGACGCCTCGAGCCAAGACGGGAGCTGGGGGAGGATCGTGGCCGCGTGCCTCGGCGTGCTCGCGGGGGGGCTTCTCGCCCGCAAGCAGCTCGCGCGGTGGCGCAACGAGTAGGTGGCCGGGCCACCGCGGCCGCTTCACGTTTCTCGTGGATCCCCGCCGGGGAACGCCGGCACCTTCGGTCGTCGGCCCGCCGCCGGTGTGAGGCGGCTCGCACCGCAAGGTTCCCAAGTCCCCGTACCGCGCTCCAACGGCGCCGATCGCCCCGAACGACGCACCTTCCGCGACTCGCGCGCGTTTTGGCGCGTTGACGTTGGCGCACCTCGTGCCCCACCATGCTCGGCGAGGGACTGGGGCATGACAGCCACACTGCGAACGGCGTTTGGATTCCTTGGGCTGATGGGGGGCCTCGTGGGGCTTGGACTGGCGTGTACCGCCGAAGTCGACGAGCCGAACTTCAACCCCGCGTCGGCGTCCGCCACCGACACCGCGACCGATACCGACGCCTCGAGTGGTGGTTTCGACGACGCGGCATCGTCCTCGTCCTCGTCCACGACGGCGATGAGCGCCGACGCCGACAGCTCCACCTCCGGCAGCAACGACGACACCACGACGACCGCGACGACCAATCCGTCCACCACGGGGAACAACTCCTGCGGCGACGGCATGATCAGCCCCGGCGAGCAGTGCGACGGCGGG
>CAZYSW010000022.1:0-12084 GCA_964650105.1 uncultured Nannocystaceae bacterium | reverse complement strand
CTCCAGAACTTCGACTGCGGCAGCCTGGGCCTGGGAACGGGTACGCTGCTGTGCGATCCGGTGACGTGCACGTTCGACACGTCGATGTGCATGAACACCACGTCCGGCACTTCCGGCTGACGACGACGGGTTGATCGCCGACCAGCACGGACGGGGGCTCGGAGGGCTCGGCGTCCCTTTCGTCGTGACGCTGCTGGCCATCTTCTCCTGCACGGCGCCCGGGCGCATCGTCTTCCCCGACGACGAGATCGTCTTCCAGACCACGCGCAGCCTGTGGGAGGACGGCTCTTTGGCCATCGAGGGTATCCCGCGGCGAACGGGCGAGCCCCGGGGGCGTCCCAGCGGCACGTTCGGGTGGGCCGAGGGCGTGGACGGCCGGCGGTACGGATTCTTCGGCCACGGGCTGTCGATCGTCGCGCTCCCGATGTACGGGCTGGGCCAGGCGACGGCCCATGCGGCCCCCGAGGTCTGGCGCCACGCGATCCGCTCCGATCACTTCTTCGTGCACGAGCGCTCGCCCGAGGCCGACTTCGCGCGGCTCGTCGTGAGCCTGACCAACGTGATTCTGACCGCGGTGGCGGCCTGGTTGTTGGTGGTGTGGACGCGGCTGCTCGGATTTTCGACCGGGGTCTGCGTCGCCACCGGGCTCACCTATGCCCTCGGCACCACGGCCTGGCCCTACACCCGGACCTTTTTGAGCGAGCCGCTGTCGACCGTGGTGCTGCTGGGCACCGTGGTGTGCATCGCCCGTTACCACCGGGCACGATCGACGAAACACGCACGCGCCCATCGATGGCTGTGGCTCGTCGGTCTGCTGGCGGGGTCGTCGGTCCACGTGCACGTCCTCAACGTCGTCGCGATCCCCGGCCTGGCGATCTACGCCCTGGCCGGGCCGTGGCCCGACGGTGAGCGCCGACGACGACGCCTGGCGTTCGTCGGCGCGGCGCTGTGCTGCGCTGCCGGTCTGGCGCTTTTGGGATGGAGCCAGTGGGTGCGGTTCGGCGATCCCTTCGAGACGGGGCGCTACGGGCTGTACAGCCACTTCGTGGTGCCCGCCGAGGGCCTGCTCGCCATGCTCGTCGCCCCCGGGCGAAGCCTCTTTGTCTACTCGCCGCCGCTGATCGTCGCGTCGCTGGGCTGGATGATGCTGTGGCGACGCGCCCCCGCGGTCGCCCTCACCTGCGCGGTGTTGGTGGTCACGAGACTGCTGTTCGTGTCGGCCCGCAGCGACTGGTGGGGTGGATGGGCCGTGGGACCGCGACTTTTGGTTCCGGTCGTGCCCTTCGCGTTGGTCCCCATCGCGACCGTGTTCGCGCGTTGGCGCGACCTGGCGGCGCGAGCTCGCGTGGCCCTGCTCGTCGTCCTCGCCGCGTCCGTGGCCCTGCAGGCCTGGCTGTCGGCACACAGCATCTTCGAGTGGATGCTGCGGGTGTACGCCACCGACTCCCCGGAGCTCTCGTACCTGACCCGCTCGCACTGGCTGCCCGACGCCAGCCCCATCGTCGGCTTCGCGGAGCTGCGACCGGACATGCTGCTCGTGGGCGCCGTCGCCATCGCCCGCGCGGGCCACCCCGGGCTTCTGGTCGTGTTCACCACGATCGCGATCGTGGGTCTCGTCGCCGGCGCGCTGCTCGTCCATCGCCTGACGAGGCCGCATCGCCGCTGATCCACGACGTCGCGCCGGGGGCGCAAGGTTGGTGCCCAGGTGGTCGCGCGGTCCCGTCGGCACGCGCCGTCACGGTGCCCGTCCGCGTTCGGGCTCGGCGTCGCATCGCGGCCGAGCACCCCGACGATGACGCGGTCTTGCACGGAGAACGGTGGGCGAGCATGCTCCGCGCCATGTCCGACTCCGAGCGCAAGGCCGAGCGCATCACCCCGCGCGCCGAGGACTATCCCCAGTGGTACCAGGACGTGATCCGCGAGGCCGACCTCGCCGAGCCCGCCAAGGTCGTCAAGGGCTGCATGGTCATCAAGCCGTACGGCTACGCGATCTGGGAGAAGATTCAGCGCAGCCTGGACGCCGCGTTCAAGGACACCGGACATCAGAACGCCTATTTCCCACTGCTCGTTCCGCAGAGCTTCATCACCAAGGAAGCCGAGCACGTCGAGGGCTTCGCGCCCGAGCTCGCCGTCGTCACGCACGCCGGCGGTGAGCAGCTCGAAGAGCCCTACGTCATCCGCCCCACCAGCGAGACGATCATCGGGCACTTCTTCTCGAAGTGGATCTCCAGCCACCGCGATCTGCCCCTGCTCGTCAACCAATGGGCCAACGTGATGCGCTGGGAGCTGCGGACGAGGCTGTTTTTGCGCACCACCGAGTTCTTGTGGCAGGAGGGACACACCGCCCACGCCACCCACGAGGAGGCCGAGCGTGAGGTCCGTCGGATGCTGGACGTCTACGGCGATTTCGCCGAGCAAACCATGGCGATGCCGGTGGTCCGAGGGGTCAAGACCGAGTCCGAGAAGTTCGCCGGCGCGGTGCAGAGCCTGTGCATCGAGGCGATGATGCAGGACGGCAAGGCCCTGCAGGCCGGCACCAGCCACGATCTGGGCCAGAACTTCGGCAAGGCGTTCGACGTCAAGTTCCAGACCGAGTCCGGCGAGCTGGAGTACGTCTGGCAGACCTCGTGGGGCGTCAGCACGCGGCTCATCGGCGGGTTGATCATGACGCACTCCGACGACGAGGGGCTGGTCCTCCCCCCGCGCCTGGCCCCCATTCACGCGGTCATCGTGCCCATCTACCGCTCCGACGCCGATCGTGCGCGCGTCATGGAAGCCGCCGAGCGGCTGCGGCGGACCCTCGCCGACATCGATCTCTCCTCGGAGCGCGCACGCTGGCGCGACTTCGTGGAAGTCCACGTCGACGACCGTGATCTGCGTCCGGGGGCGAAGTACTACCACTGGGAACGCCGGGGCGTTCCGGTGCGCATCGAGCTCGGCCCCAAGGACCTCGACAAGGGACAGGTCTGCGTCAAGATGCGGACCGACACCGAGGCCGGTCGCGGCAAGGAGTTCATCGACGAGGCCGAGTTCGTGCAAACGCTGCGAGCACGCCTCGAGCGATATCAAGACGCGCTGCTGGCCCGCGCGCGGCAGCGCCTGGCCGAGCAAGCGGTGACGCTCGATCGCTGGGAGGACTTCCTCGAGACCTTCGCGGGCGACAAGAGCACCTTCGCCTGGTGTCACTGGGACGGAACCAAAGAGACCGAGGCGGAGATCAAGGCCGAGACCAAGGTCACCATCCGATGCATCCCGCTGCCCGGCCAGGGCCCGGCGCCCGAACCAGGCAAGTGCATCAAGTCCGGCAAGCCATCGGCCCAGCGGGTCTTGATGGCGAAGGCCTACTGACCGCGCTGGCGCGGCGAGGGCCGCCGAGCCCCCGCCTTCGACGCGAGCCCCCGCTCACTCGCGGCGTCGATGCCCGAGCTCGGGTCGGTCGCGCAGCGCCGCCTCCAGCTCCTCGACCTCGGCGCTCTTCAAGAAGCTCATGCTCTTGGCCCCACCCTGGAGCACCAGCTTCACCACCGGCTGGTCCCTCTCGCGGGTGACCTCGAACGTCTCGCACTGCTCGATCTGCTCCATCAGTCGAGCCAGCCGCGGCGAGCTCCACTTGAAGGTCTTCACCGTCCGCTTGTAGCGGTAGATCTTCTTGAGCTTCAAGCCGCTGGGGCCCTCGGCCTGCAGGAGCGACTCGTTGGCGTTGTTGATCCGAGAGCGCAGGGCGTTCTCGGCCTGGCGCAGCTCGTTGTGCTCCACGTCGGTCACCTCGGCGGTGTGGGTCGCCATGACCGGGAGCTCCTCGATCTCCCCCCGCTTGACCTCGAACTTGCGGCACGTGACCTCGACCGAACGCCGACCGAACAACGATCCGGCGGTGGTGAAGACCAGAAGCGGGACGTCGACCTCCAAGGAGACCAGCCGCGCGAGGTCGCGGGCCACTCGCTCTTCCGAAATCTGGATGGCGAGCGTTCCGTCGCCGTTTTGCAACAGCTCGAAGGCCGTCGCACCGTCGCCCGGATCCTCGGCCGGGGGTTCCTTGCCCTCGTAGGTCTGCTCGAACCCGAGCTCCTCGAGGGTCTTCTCCATCGCGGCCTGCAGCTTGGGCATCTTGATGGGGCCGCGCGTCTCGATCAGGCCGGTTCCCAGGTGGAGTGCCATAGGCGGTCGCTGTCGGGAGTATCGCACACGAAGCTGCCGGATCAGCCCCGGGGATCCGCGCTGCGCGCACTCGCCGTCTCACCCGCCCGATCCGCCGAAAATTCGCGTCGGCGGGGGCCGGCGGGCGAGGGTCGACAGCGATGGACCCGAAACATCACGACGCCCTGCTCGGCGGCACGTGGATGTGCGACCTCGACGAGGACGATCTCGACCCCGCCGAGGACATCGAGCAGATGCAGCTCATGCTCGACGAGCTGGTGACGGACCTCTGCATCGCCCACGGCCGAGCGCCGTGACGCCGGTGCAGCGCGACAAGCGCGGATTCGACGGGACCGCGTCCGCGCGAGCGCGGTCGCGAGGTGTGTAGCGCGGACGCGAGCGCTGTCGCACGAGGCTCGAGCCGTCCGCGTTCGCGGGGCGCCGGTACCCCTGGTCGCCGACGCATCGACCGAGCGGCAGGCGATCGATGGTGACCTCGCGGCCACGCCGGCAACGCGCGAGCCGACGGCGTGCGCAGCGGCGAGCAACGCAGCCGGCATCCTCGCGAACACGCATCCAGAGCGTCGAGCAACGCAGCCGGCGTCGCAACCCGACGGTGTCGTCGTCGCCTCGCGGGGCCTGTCCGATCCCCTGCTAAACTCCTCGCGTGGCGATGCCCGTCTACATCACCCCCGAGGGCTACAAGAAGCTCAAGGACGAGGTCGACTGGCTCTGGCGAGTGGAGCGTCCGCGCGTGACCGCCGAAGTCGAGGCGGCCGCGGCCCTCGGCGACCGCAGCGAGAACGCCGAGTACATCTACGGCAAGAAGCGGCTGCGCGAGATCGATCGGCGCCTGCAATTCCTCTCCAAGCGCATGGACACGCTCCAGGTCGTCTCCGACGAGGTCCAGCGGCAAAGCGACGGCAAGGTCGGCTTCGGGGCGTGGGTGCAGGTCGAAGACGAGGGGGGCAACACCGCGTGGTACCGCATCGTGGGCCCCGACGAGTTCGACCCCGACAACGGGCTCATCAGCATGCAATCCCCGATGGGACGTGCGCTCCTGGGCAAGGAGGAAGGCGACGAGGTCGAGGTGCACCGTCCCCGCGGCGCGGCGTGCTTCACCATCGTCGGCATCGCGTACGGATCGCGACCGCCCTGACGCCACACGCGACCCGGCCTGCGCCTCGGTCGGCGAGGCCCCGTTCGTCGTCGCACTCTCCGGCTCGCCGTGCGCCGGCGCGGGTGTCGACCGCCATTGCCGACCGGCTGGACTGAATCAGGGTGCTGACAGCGGTCGCGCGAGACCGGGGATCCCGAGCGCATACCCGACCCACCCAGGGCCCGTCCCCCCGACGGAATCCCGACGGCGCTCGTTCTCGATAGGCCCCTCCCCCCGAGCGCGATCGGGACCGGCACGCGTCCTCGCGACGCGGCCGGTTTTTTTCGCACCCCCGGCGCCTCCCTCCATCGCCCTGCGCCGCCGCGGGCGTCCCGTCCCGCCGACCGGAACTCGTGCAAAGTGGCCTTGCGGCGCGAAAGGTGGGGCTCAGGGTTACCTCGAAGGACACGCCGGGCACGACCGACCGTGGCGCAAGCCTCCCCGGTTCAGGTTGGTCGCCGTCCCCCCCGGCACCATCCGGCGCCCAACGGAGGTCCACCCGGCGTGGCCTCTCTTTTTCTTTTCCTCTTTCAGTTCGCGGAGCTTTCGAAGGTGGGCCACCAGGTCCTGCGCCGTCCGACTGGAACGGCTTGGTGAGCGGCAGCATCATGCCGCGCGTCCCCAACCGAAGTCCGGTTCCTGTTCCGAACTCGGGGTCGGCTCCGGCTCGGGATCCGCTCCAACTCGGGATCCGCTCCGGCTCGGGATCCGGCTCCGGTTGCGGTTCCTGTTCCGGCCTTCGGAGCCGGCGGGTCGATGCAGCTCGACGGTGTGTCAGTCGACACGGCACGGCGGCCGTGTGAATCGAACCGGTCGCGGGCGACGGCCGTGGGCTCGCGACGCAGCTGCCCGAAGGCCTCGGCCACTCCAGGCACGCGCGTGTCTCCTTGGCCGACCCCAGCGCGTCCTTACGCACGCCTTCGCGTGCAGGTTCGTCGATGTCGAGCCTTGGTTCGCCGGCTCCTTTCGATGCCCAACCCCCCCACCGCCGCGCGCAGGTGGTGTCTCGGGCGCGAGCGAAGCGAGGGGCCGAGCGAAGCCATGCGCCGAGCGAAGCGAGGGCAGCCGGCGCCGAGCACGGCGGTACGCTGGCCTCCCTCGAAGGCGCCAACACGCAGTCCGGGTCCGGATCCCGCTCCGGGTCCGGGTCCGGTTTCAGGTCCGGGGTGCGGTTACTGCGTGTCTTGCTCGAGGTCCCGACGGAGGTCCTCTTCGATCTGCTGGTCGGCGTCCTGGCGATTCTGGCGGTACTCCTCCATCTGCTCGCGCGTCTCTTGGCGTTCGTCGAGCCTCTCCTCGTCGATGGGGGCGGTGGGCTCCTGCGGTGGTGCGGTGTACTCGTCCTTGCAACCGCCGAAGCCGACGACGCCACACACGAGCAGAACGGAAGTGAACGTCTTGTGTCTCATCGATGATCGTCTCCTGGTGCGCGGCGGTGATCGCTTCGGGCATCCCGGCGATCCCGGCTTCGGCGGATCGAGCCGCCGACGCGGGGCCGCGATCGGGACGCATGCACCGCCGCCCACGGACTAGCCCAGTGCACGGGGGGTGCAAACCGAAGGCGCCGGCGGCCGGCCGCCTTCGGCGGCTCGGCGCGGCATTCCCTCGTCACCGTCGGAACAGTCCCGCCACGACCGACACGGCGGCCAGGACCAGGAACACGATGAACAGGATCTTGGCGATCCCGGCCGCGGAAGCGGCAATGCCTCCGAAGCCGAACACCGCCGCAATGATCGCCACGACGAAGAAGATGAGCGCCCATTTCAGCATTGGCATGTCCTCCTGCCTTCGGTGGCGATCGCACCGGCCGTGCCGGCCGTTTGGCCACCGAGACTCAGCCTGCACCGCATCGGCGGCGGCGCACGTGCTCTCGGGCCCGCGGCGAGCCGTGCCCCCGCCACGCCACGTCGACGAGGCATCCGTCGGTCCCGGACGCGCCTTCACATCGTGATGCCGCGCAGGCGAATCAACGGACCGTCGTCCTCGATCGGCCGGCGGAGATCCACCTCGGCGTCGATCATCCACGGGGTTTCCCCGTCGGGGGCCACCAACGTCTGCCGAACCGTCCACAACCGGGGCTCTCGCTCGACCACGTGCGTCAGGTGAGTCAGCCGCGACGCATGGTCGAACCGAAGCGGTCCGCACTCTTCGATGAATGCCTCCATGGCCGCCTCGAACCGCTCCGGCGTCCAGGCGTCTTCGTCGTCGGCACGTACGCTCGCGGCCGCCTCCTCCCAGTCCGAGCTCGCCAGCGCCTTCACCAGGGCGTGCATCTCGGCCCGCAGGCGTGCCCGGAAGATCACGGGGTCCGCCGCCGGATCGGGGGGCCTGCTCGGCTCGGTCGGCGCCTCGGCATCGGCCGCGTCGGCGCCCGCCAGCATCGACTCCCACTCGCGAACCAAGCTGGAGTCCACGCGCGACAAGGTGGCCCGCAGAAACGCGATGACGTCGCGCACCGACTCGGTCTTGAAGGTATCGGGCACGGTCTGCACCAACGTCTTGTAGGCCTGCGTCAGGTAGCGGAGGACCACCCCCTCGCTGCGCGCCAGGCCGTACAACGCCACGTACTCGTTGAAGCCCGCGAAGCGCTCGTACATGTCACGCGCGACGGATTTGGGCTTGATGTCCTGGCTGCCGACCCACGGATGGCGCTCGCGAAACACCTCGAAGGTCCTGAGGATGAGCTCGGCGTTGGGCTTGGGATGATCCACGCGCTCGAGCTCCTCCATCCGTTGCTCGTACTCCACGCCCTCGGCCTTCAGGCGCGCCACCAGGTCCGTCTTGGCCTTGTCGATTTGGCGACGGAGCACGGCGTGGGGGTCCTCCAGGATGGACTCCACGAGCGTGACGACGTCGAGCGCGTAGGTCTCGGCGGTCGGGTCGAGCACCGCCAGGACGTCGAGCAGGTACAGCGACAAGGTGTGGTGCAAGGAGAAATCGCGCTGCAGGGTCTCGGCGATCCTCACCGCTGGTCGCCCCTTGACGAACCGCGGCACGATCTCCAGCACCTCGGCGCGCCGGAGGTCGCGAAACAGCGCGGCCGCGTGACGACGATGCCGGCTCTTGGTGCTCTCTCGCTCGTAGGAGCGCCCGATGATCTCCACCAGGCGCCGATACCCGCCGTGACGCTCCGCCGAACTCGGCTCGCGCTTCATCACCGACAAGAGCAGACCGTGTGAGACCTCGAACTGCGACTCGAGCGGCTCGGGCGGCGAACCGATGAGCGTCTGGAACGTCTTTTCGTCCCAGTGGACGTAGCTGCGTTCGGGCGGCTTCTTGCGCACCAGCTTCTTTTTTCTCTTGGGGTCGCCCGCGGCCTTGGCCTCCAGGCGCTTGTTCTCGATCACGTGCTCGGGCGCCTGCGCGATCACGCTGCCGCGAACGTCCGGCGATCTGCTTGAACTCCCGGACCGAGAGGATGCGGGTACGCTGCCCGTCGTACTTGCACAGCTTGTTGAACAACACCGAGCGAATCGGCACGTTGATCCCCACGCCCAGCGTGTCGGTGCCCGAGATGATCTTGAGCAGCCCCCGCTGCGACAGCTTCTCCACCAGGGTGCGGTACTTCGGGAGCAGCCCGGCATGGTGGACGCCCACACCGTGACGCAGGTAGCGCTTGATGTCCTTGCCGTAGGCGGTGTCGAAGCGGAAGGTCCCGATCGCGTCGGCGATGGCCTCCTTTTCCTCCTTGGTGCACAAGTTCACGCTCATGAGCGCCTGCGCCTGGTCGGCGCACTCGCGTTGCGTGAAGTTCACCACGTAGATCGGTGCCTTGCCGTCGGCGCACAGATCGAAGATGGTCTCGTGGATCGGCGTCTCGCGATACTCGAAGTCGAGCGGTACCGGCCGCTCCTCCGAGCGCACCACCGCGAGCGCACGCTCGGTGAACGAGGGGATCTTCTCCACGAACTCCGACACGTCCCCCAAAGTCGCCGACATCAGCAAGAACGTGGCGTGGGGCAGCGTCAGCAGCGGGATCTGCCAGGCCTTGCCCCGGTCCGGATCGGCGTAGAAGTGGAACTCGTCCATGACGACGTAGTCCACCGGCGCCTGGATGCCGTCGCGCAGCGCCAGGTTGGCCAGCACCTCCGCGGTGCAGCACACGATGGGCGCGCCCGGGTTGATGCTCGCGTCTCCGGTCAACATGCCGACGTTGTGAGCGCCCAGCTCCCGGCACAGCTCGAAGAACTTCTCGCTGACCAGCGCCTTGATCGGGCTGGTGTAGAACGACCGGAACTGCTCGCTGAGCGCCTTGAAGTGCACCGCGAGCGCGACGAGTGACTTCCCGGATCCGGTCGGGGTATCGAGGATGACGTGCCGCCCCGCCATGAGCTCGAGCAACGCCTCCTCCTGCGCGGGGTACAGCTCGAGCCCCACGTCGGCGACCCAACCCAAGAACCGCTCCAGGATCTCGTCGGCGTCGAGGATCCGCTCGGGGGGAATCCGCGCCTCCAGCCGCGGCGGCACGCTCGCTCGGTCTTCGGCCACGGACACCGCGGGTCAGCTAAGCGCTGTCGCCCGCCCGATGCAATCCAAAGCGCCGCACCGCTCGAGCCCGGGCGAGCGGCCGCGCGAGGCGGCCACCGTCACGGCTTCCCCGACGGCGCAGGCCGGGTTGCGCGCGCTGCGAACGTCGGTGGCCACACCGGCGCAGGGATCGGTCGCGGGCGCGTCACTCGAGGTCGTACTGCTTGAGCTTGCGGTACAGCGTCGTCTTGCCGATGTGCAGCAGGCGCGCGGCTTTCCGCTTGTTGCCGCGGGCGTAGGCCAGGGCTCGCTGGATCGCGATCTTCTCCGCCTCCTCGAGGCAGAGCTGCCGCTCGGGCGAGTAGGTGCGCTGCGCAACGTCGCGCACCCGCAAGCGTGCCGGCAGGTCTCGCAGCTCGATCTGCTCTCCACGTCCGGCGTCGAGGGCGTCGACCAAGATGCGCTCGAGCTCGTCGATGCCTCCGGGCCACGCGTGGTTGCGCAGGCAGTCGAGCGCGGCGTCGGAGATCCCTCCGACGGGACGCTGCGTGGGCGTCCTCGCCAAGATGTCGAGTGCGAGGTACTCGAGATCCTCGATCCGCTCGGCCAGGCTCGGCACGTCGATCCGGATGCCGCTGGTCCAACGAACGACCTGCGGGTGCAGCCGCTGCCGCCCCTCGTCGCTCTCGGGTCGCAGCGTGGTCCCGATCACGATGCGGCCCAGGCCCGTGAGTGCCGGGAGCCGGATCTGCTCGTCGAGTGGCAGCTCCTCGAGGTTCGCGAGATACGTGAACGCGCCCAGGCCCGACAGACGAGGGTGCTCGCGCGCGTCGATGACCTCGAGGCTGGGCACCTCCCCGCCGCCGAAGTGGTGGAGCATCCGCGCGATCGTCTCCTTGCCGGTCCCCGGTCCCCCCACCAAGAGCACGGGCAGATTGGTGCGGACGGCCCGCAGCACCTGCGATTGGACCCGGCGCGCGGCCGGCGAGCGCCCCAAGAACCTGGGCGGCACCGCGCTCGAGCGGAGCTGCGCGATCGTTCGCATCGATTCGAGCGCGGGCGCCCCCGCCCCGATCGGGGCCGCGCCGTCCGTCGAACTGCCGGTTTTCGGACGATGGAGAGGAAGGGGGGCGGCGTAGCGTGTGCGCATGGGGCCTCGCAGGGGTTCGCTCTCTTCTCTATTGTGAAGGTCGGCCCGTCGTGCAACCCCCGGGTCCGTCGACGGCCCGCTTCGGGGCTGCCTCGCCGGGCGTGTCGGGACCCGCGTCCGGTCGGTCGACCGGCGACGCCGACCTTGTTCGGGCGCCCACCTTGTGCGAAACGGGGGCATGCCCACGCACGTCGACGACGATGTCTCCGCGCTGCGCCGCCTCGTCGAGGAGGCCTGGACCGACCGCGAGCGCCTCCAACGGGACGCCCACCGGCAGGCCGTGCGCAAGGTGATCGCGCTTTTGGACGCGGGTCGCGTCCGCGTTGCCGAGCCCTCCGCCGAAGGCGGCACGTGGACCGTGAACGCCTGGATCAAGCAGGCCATCCTGCTCTACTTCACGATCCAGGAGATGCGGACCCACACCGTGGGTCCCTTCGAGTATCACGACAAAATCCCGCTCAAGCACGACTGGGCCGAGGCGGGCGTGCGCGTCGTCCCGCCGGCGACCGCACGATACGGCGCCTACATCGAGCCCGGCGCCATCCTCATGCCGAGCTACGTCAACATCGGGGCCTGGATCGGTCGGGGCACCATGGTCGACACCTGGGCGACCGTCGGATCCTGCGCCCAGATCGGCCGCGACGTCCACCTCGCAGGGGGAGTGGGCATCGGCGGCGTGCTCGAGCCCCCGGGCGCCCGCCCGGTGATCATCGAGGACGGGTGCTTCGTGGGGTCGCGCGCGATCGTGGTCGAGGGTGTCCACCTCGAACGCGAGGTCGTCCTGGGTGCGAACGTGGTCATCACCGCCTCCACGCCGGTGATCGACGTCACCGGACCCGAGCCCGTCGTGCACAAGGGGCGCGTTCCCGCACGCAGCGTGGTGATCCCCGGCACGCGCAAGAAGACCTTCGCCGCGGGCGAGTACGAGGTCGCCTGTGCCTTGATCATCGGTCGCCGCCAGGAGAGCACCGACCGGCGGACGTCCCTCGAGGACGCCCTGCGCACCTTCGAGGTCGCGGGATAGCCCTTCACCGGTCGTCGAGCCTGGCCCCCGCTCGCCCGTCGATGGCACGCCGGGCGGACGTCGCCCGGTCCACGCGGGGGAACGTCCCGTTCCCGCGCGACGCGCCTGGTGCCGCTCGCCGCCACGCTCGCGCCCCCCGACGCGTTC
>CAZYSW010000021.1:0-23476 GCA_964650105.1 uncultured Nannocystaceae bacterium | reverse complement strand
ATCGAGCACCTCCGTCTGATTGCGCATGCCGTAGATGGCGAAGTCGATGGTCTCTTCGGCCCCCGAGATGAGCTCGATCAGGGCGCGACAGTGTTCCGCCTCGCAGCGATCGTCGGGGCGTTCGAAGGCCAGCGGATCGTTCAGGATCAACCGAACCGATCCGCGCGGGTCGGCGACGGGCTCGCCGAGCTCGGCTCGATCCGTGCCCGCGCACGCCGTGAGTACCAACGTCGACAAGAGCAGCGTTCGCCGCATCGCGCCGGGGCTCCTTTGCCTAGTCGGCCTCGGCGAGGACCCGCCGGACGACGTCCTCACGGGAGACGAAAACAGGGTGCAGCTCGCCCAGATCGTAATGCTCGCCGAGCTCGAACAGGCCGCCACAGATGGGATCCAACGTGCAGTGGCGACACACGTCCGCCTTGGGGTGCCGAAAGTCCGTCTGGCGAATCGTTCCCTTCTCGTCGAGGAAGTGGACGATGCGCTCCTCTCCCTTGACAATCTTTCGGGTCTCGGTCGACGCGTGGGCGAACTCGGTCATGTAGCACAGTGGCACACGCTCGACCCGAAAGGTGCGACCGGTTCGGTGCAGGTACCGCATGGCCCGGGCCAGCGACAGCTCGAAGTCGGCCAGCCGATGTGCCGTGTCGCGGTTGGTGTCCGCACGTCCCATGGAGGGATCGAGGTTGTTCCACACGAAGTGGCGCAGAAACGGGAAGCGGGCGGTGAAGACCTCGACCGTCTCGTCGAGGTGATCGGCGTTGTACTTGTTGATAACCGTGTTGATGTTCACGGTCGCCCCCACCTCGCCGAGGTTCTCCAGCGCCCGCATCGCCAGCTCGAAGCTGCCCTTGACGCCGGTGAGGAAATCCTCCAGTTCCGGGCGGCAGGTGTGGATACTGACGTGGAAGTGTCGAAGCCCGGCCTCGTAGTACGCCGCGGCGATCTCGGGCCGCGCCACCCGTGAGCCGTTGGTGATCATGCGGACGTGGAGCCCGCGCTCGACGGCATAGCGCGTGATGTCGGGGATCAGGTCGGACAGGGAGGGCTCCCCCCCGGTCAGGATGACGCCGAAGTATCCACGCGCGACGAAGTCGTCGATCTGACGGCGCGCGGTCTCCAGGTCGAGCATGTAACCGGTGGCCGGGTTCGAGCAGAACCGGCAGTACTGGTTGCAACCGCGGACGACCTGCATGTAGCCCAGGTTGGCCACCGGGCGAGTCTACCACGCCCCGGCGACGCGCGAGATCCCGCCGACCCGGTCACGCCCCGCTCACTTCGCTTCGGTTTCAGTCTCGGTCTTCTTCTCCCAGCACTTGTAATCGATCCGCGCCGTCGCCTTCTTCTCCTTGCCGTCGACGAGGATGACGTAGCTCATCCTCGACAGGTTGCCATCGGCGTCGTAGCGGTAATCGAAGCGACGATCGATCGTGCCGTCCACGTCGAGGTCCTCCTGGACTTGGGTGACGCGGTTCTCTTTGTCGTAGCGAAACGTCACCTTGGTCGGCGGACCCTCCAGCGGCGCGTCCACCTGAGCGGACGTGACCCGACCCTTGCTGGACTTCAGTCGGACGTCGGCGCGCGCGGCGTGAAGGGGATAGCCCGGGTCCAGCCCCGTGAAGCTCGGCATGGTGACGAGCGTGACGTCGCGGGTGGTCTTCTGGCCGTCGGTGGTGACCTGGTACTTCGCGGTAGCCAGGTTGAGGTCCTCTTCGTAGGTGGGCACGATCTCGATGTCGGTCTTGCGGTCGCAGCCCTCGTCGATCCACACCTTGGTCGTTCGCCCGTCTTGGACTTCGAAGCGACCGCACACGTCCGACGTTCCGTCGTTGTCCTGGTCGACGCGCACGCGGCCGCCGCCCTCGATCCACGTGAACCTCACGATGGGCCCCTCGGAGGACCAGCGCACCGTGCACGGCCCCGGATGCGGTCCCGGAGGTGGCTCCACCTCCGCCGTACCCTCGTCGCCGTCCTCGGTTTCGGCGGCCCCTTCGGCCGCGCCGCCCTCTTCCTCGCGACCCCAGTCGTCCTCCTCCTCGGGGACCGCCTCGCTGCCCAGATCCAGGCGCGAACCGGCGGTGCTCTGGGGGAGCCGATCGTCGCGCTCGACCTCTTCGCCGGGCGTCGCCTGCTTGGCCGGCTCACCCTTGTCGTCACCACCGCAGGCACTCACGGCGAGGGCATGGCCCCAGAGCGCCAGAACACGAGCACGCGAGGTCATCGAGCGGGACACGCAGGCGGTTCTAGCACAAGAGCGTCGTGCAGGGCGCGGGACACGGGACCGACGCGCACGTCGGTACGGGAGAGAACGCTCAGATCAGTACGGGCAATGGCGCGCCACGGGCCGCCTCGACGGCCTGCACCGCGAAGGCCGTGGCCCACGTATTGAGGTCGCCGCTGGTCTCGTGATAGGCGACGGCGCCGCCCGGACTGGAGACCCTGCGAAGCCAGGCCAGACCGGCGTCGACGTGGGCCCGATACCGGTCCAGGTCGATCGACGACCAGAGGCGGACCGCCTGTGCAACGGTATCGCTGGGGCGGATCGCGGACCCCGGGCGGCCGTCGTACCAGGCCGGCAGTGCGCCGCGAGCGTCCTGGAGCGACGCCAGCGAGGCGGCGAATCGCTCCGCGAGATCCTGACACGCGCGCCGCAACGCGTCGGGGAGCATCCCCCAGGCGCCGAGCACCCACGCGCCCTCGGCCGCATAGCAGGCGGCGTGGAGATAGACCGGCCCAACTCGCGGCGCGCACCGGTCGACGGCCAGCGAATCGATCCGGGTCTGCGCCAACCCGATCGTCGCCTCGACCACGTCGACGACGACCCCGTGATGCTCGGGGCACCCGATCAAGACCGTCGCCGCCTTCAGCAAATGCGGCCCGAAGCGTGTGCTCCAGCGCGTGTCGGTGCTCTCGGGCCACACGGGGCGCCGTTCCCGTAGCGCCCGGGCCAGCCGGGCCAGACCTCGCCGGACGATGGCCTCGGGCACGTCGCCCCCGACGTCGCGGTGCAGCAGCAACCCGCGGCACACCACCGCGAGATCGAACGCATAGGATCGACCGTCTCGACCCACCGCGTCGTCCTCCACCTGTCGCGCCAGTCGGGCGGCGATCCGATGACGACGCTCTGCAGCGCAGCCGTGCAACGCGAGCACGCTCAGCACCAACCCGGCCGCTTCGGGGTAGGGGTAGCCTGGGTGCGCGGGGTTGTGCCACGACACGACGGCGCCGTCGTCCCGCACGACCTCCGGACCCGCGAGCCAATCCAACATGGCGTCGATCCGAAGCGCGTCCGATCTCGCCGGTGATTCGCGTTCGGACGTCATGACCGCGAAGCGACCTCGCCGGCCACCCGAAACAGCCGGGCGGCGGTGCGTCGTGCCGTTTTCAGGGGCGCTCCGGCCATCGCGGGGTAGGCTTCGCAGGCGGAGAAGCAGCCGCCGCAGGCCAGCGCCTCGATGTCCCGGCGCGCCTCGGCCACCGCCTCCGAGTGCCACAGCGTGGCGAGGTCCGTCGTACGCACGTTGCCGAGCGGGCGATCGTACAGGTGGCATGGATAGACGTCGCCCTCGGGCGAAAGGAAAAGCGTGCTGCGCAGCGCCTGGCACGGGATCCCCGACGGCTCGCCGCGTTGCACGAACTCGAGGTGCAGCAAGTACAGCGCCTCCATCAGCTCGACCATACCCCGCGGGATCCCGCGACGCCGCAGCAGCCCGAGCGAGACGTCGCGATCGATCGGCTTCGGGGAGTACGCGTCGTCGTGCCCGTAGAAGTGCCGGGAGACCTGCAGCGCGTTCCAGTGCCAGCGCCGCGGGATGAACGCAAGGAGGCGTGCCCGGAGGATCCCTTCCAGTGCGTCGAGGTGATCGCTGTTGTCGGGGCCGACCGTCGTGCCGATGTGAACCTCGACACCCTCCATCTCCATGAGGGCATTCGCGGTGCCCAGAGCACGCTCGAAGCTGCCCGGGCGGCCGCGGATCGCATCGTGCACCGAGGGGGGTCCGTCGAGGCTCACCGTCACGATGAGATCGAGGCCGGGCCGACGCCGACGCACCTGCTCGACGCACGCCAGCACGCGTTCGCGCATCCAGCCGTTGGTCTGAAAGTGCAGCACGCCCAGCGCGGGGGTGCGCTCGACGACCGCCACGAACACGTCCTCGATGTCGCTCCGTACGAACGGCTCTCCCCCGGTCAAATCGAGCCATGCCAGCCGCGTCATGGCGCCCACGACGTCGCCGATCTCGTCGGCGCTCAGCTCCCCGGGGGCCGGCAGCGCCCAGGTCTTGCACATGTTGCACCGCAAATTGCAGCGGCGGGTGAGCTGCACCACCGCCCGGGTGGGCGTGATCGGCCGCCGTGCCCACGTCTCCGCCAGACGGCCGACGAGCACCAGCCGTCGACGCACTCGATCGTAGACCTTGGCCGGCGCGCTCGAGCCCATCGCGCGCCATGGTCCTGCGCTTCTTGGTGATTGGCAATGCTCGCCTCTCGCGATGGTCGCGCGAGACGACGCCCGCGAGAGGCCCCCCGAGCGACCGAAATCCCTCTGCGCATCGGGGCGAGGCGCCGCGCGCCGCCGATCAGCGGCTGCGGGCCTCGAGTGCGGCGCGGCATTTCGGGCCCAGTGTGCCGGTGCTGGTGTCGGTGTTCTCGATGCCGCCCTCGGCGTCCTGCATGACGCAGCGGTCCTCGTCGCAGTGGTCCAGGCCGAAGGTGTGCCCGATCTCGTGGACGGCAGTGGTGGCCACGCGAAAGCGCAGGTGCTCGCGATCTCGCGCCCCCCGCTTCAGCCGAAACGAGGAGATCACCGCAGCGTCCCCGGGCATCCGCCCCAGGCCGAAGATGCCCCAATCGTGGATCTTTCCTTTGGAGGTCGAAATGTCGCGCTCCGTCAGACCCAAGATGCGGGTTTTCGGAGGCGCGTCCGCGGGGATCAGCGAGGGCAGGACGTCGAGCAAACGATCGGCGGAGTAGCGCTTGCGTGGAGGGTAGTACGCCGACCGCGGCAGCGGCACGGGATCGATCCTCCGCACGGTGACCTGCAGCTCGGCCTCCAGCGCGTCCTCCACGGCATCGACCAGGTCCTCGGGAAATCGGCCGAGGACCGCGAGCACGACCTGTCCCCGGGACGCGGTGGCGGCGTCTTCGGGGACCGCGGATGCCTCGATGCCGGGATCGGTGTGCGTCGCGACGCGCAAGGCCGACGACCGAGCCTCGTCGGGCCGCGTCTCGCGGGCGACCGCCGCGTCCCCGCACGCCACGGCCCAAAGCAGCAAGACCGCGCCCCGACCTCGACCACCCCCGGCCATACGGCCATGGACGAGCGAGCCACCCCCGCGATTCTAAAGCGGGTTCAGGTTGCCCGCAACCGGGCGGTCGACGTGGCCGGCACGGCGGTGTCGCCGGGTGATACCGTCTTCGGCGTGCAAGACTCGTCGGGCGCCGGATGGCAGGGGCGACGCGTGCTGGTCACCGGGGGGGACGGCTTCATCGGGTCGCACCTGACCGAGCGGCTCCTCGGGTTGGGGGCCCAGGTGGGGGTGTTGGTGCGACCCAGCTCGACCCGGGGGACGGCGACGGTCGCCCTCCGCAATCTCTCGAAAGTGAGAGAACGGCTCGCAGCGGTGTTGGCGGTGGACGTTGCGGGACCCGATGCCGTCGACCGGATCTGCGACTTCGGAGCCGACGTCGTCTTCCACCTCGCCGCCGATGCGTGGGTCGAACGGTCCTTCGCGCAGCCGCAGGAAGTGCTGCGAACCAACCTGGGAGGCACCATGAACGTGCTGCAGGCCGCCCGCCGCCGGGCAGTCGAGCGCGTGGTGATCACCTCGTCGAGCGAGGTGTACGGGCCGGCGCAGCAGCCGAGGATCGACGAGCATCACCCCCTCGAGCCCACCTCTCCATACGCGGCCTCGAAAGTCGCCGCCGATCGCATGGCCATGGCCTATCACGGCACCTGGAACCTTCCCATCGCGGTGATCCGTCCGTTCAACACCTACGGGCCGCGCCACGTGTACGACGTCATCCCGAAGTTCATCCGCTGGGCATTGCGGGGCGAGCCGATCCTGGTGTTCGGGGACGGGCGGCAGAGCCGGGATTTCACCTACGTCGACGACATGGTCGACGCCTTCCTCGCCGTCGGTGCGCACCCCGACGCGATCGGACGGACGCTGCACTTCGGCAGTGGGGAGGCGACGCAGATCGTCGATCTCGCGCGCTTGATCCGCGACCTGGCCCAAAGCGACGCCCCGATCGTCCACGTCGAGCGACGTCCGGCCGAGGTGGCGCGTCTGTGTTGCGATCCGACGGAGGCGCTGCGGTGTCTGGGTTGGAAGCCGTCGGTCGACCTCACCGAGGGGCTGCGACGCAACATCGCATGGGCCCGCGCCGCGGGCTGGTCGTCGGACGAGCTTGCATGAAGGTTTCGCCCTCGCTCCTGCCGATCGTGCTCTTCGGTCTGCTCGCCGGCTGGGCCGTACTGACCGATCGGTTCCTGCACGACGAGGGGATGCTCACCTGGATCTTCGCCTCGGCCACCGCGGCCGAGCCGGTGGCCGCCTTCTTCTTTCAGAAAACGCGCCCGCCGATCTCGGCCTTGTACGCGCCGTTCGCCGCGGCGGGGCTGGGACCATTCCTGTGGGCGCACGTGCTGATCGGCGGGCTGGCGCTCGCGATGTGGGCGTCGACTGCCCGCGGATTGGGTCTTCGGCACCCAGGGGTGGCCGTCGCGATCCTCGGGCTGTCTCCGTTGATGGTGGCCGGATCCGCGGCGGGCGTCTCCAACACCGACGCCGTGGCCGGGATTGCACTGTTCGGGTGGCTTTGGGTGGTGAAGAAGCGTCCGCACCTGGCGGGTGTCGTGCTCGGCACCCTGCCGTGGATCCGCGCGGAGCTGGCGGTGCTCGGCTTGGTGTTCGGGGTCGACGCCGTGCGGCGCCGCGCGTGGTCGATGCTCGCCGGCTGCCTCGTGTTTCCGTGTCTGTACCTGCTCGCCGGCGCGCTGTACCACGGCACACCGCTGTGGTTTCTGAGCTTTCCCCCGGCTCTTCCGCGGCCCATGCCCGGCAACCCCTACTGGCAAGCGCATGCGGGCACGATCGAGGCCGTGGAGCTCGAGGGGCTCCTGCTCGGCTTGACTCCCGTGCTCCCCTTGTTGGGGCTCCTGCGTCCCGCGGCGCTGTCGGCCTTCGAGCGGCACGGCTTGGTGTTCGTGGGCCTGTTCGTCGGTGCCCTGGTGGTGATGCCGCTGGTGCAGGCCTTCAACTTCGACCAGACGCCGCGCTATTTCTTGCCCGTCTTGCCGTTCGTCGCCCTGTTGGGCGCACGCGCGGTCGAGACCTGGACCGCGCGGCAGCCCGAGACGATCGCGAGCACGGTCGGTCTGCTCCTCGCCGGTGCGGTGGCGTTCGCGCTCCAAGGGGCCACGGGTCGCGCCGCAACGCTGGCGGCCGTGGGGTTGTGCGCGGCCGCGGTCACGCTCGCACGGCTCGGTCGGATCACCGCCGCCAAGGCGGTGGCCATCGCCACCCTCGGGGCCGGTCCCGTCGTCGTCGCAGATGCGACGGGGCTCTTGCGACGGCACGAGGCATCCCGGCTCGAAGAGATGGTCACCCGCCTGGGGGACCACGCACCTTCCTCGGGGCAACGGCGCGTCTACACCAACGAGCCGCTTTTGGCCGCCTACCTGCAGCGTCAGGGTCGATTGCCGTGGGCGGAGGTGCACTACGTCGTGCAGGTCGATCAGGAGTACGAGCTCGAGCAGCTCACCAACGGTGCCAACGGGCAGCGCGAGGCCCTGTGGCGGGCCTTCGATCACGGGTTTTACGGCATCCCGGTCCGGGGTTCGACCTTCACGCCGCAGGCCGTCCCGGTGGGCTCCCTGTTCGCGCTGACGCGAGACGCCCGTCTCGATCTGACCATGGTGCCCGAGCAATGGGCGCCGGCCCTCTCGGTCCGGGCGCCGGGGTACGGCGTCTGGATCGCCGAACGCGTCGAGTCGACGCGAGAGGAGGCACGGTGACGCCACGCCACCGCAGATCGGGATGGGGGATCGCCGACAGTCCCTGGATCTCCGCCGCGGTGGGCCTGGCGTGCCTGGCGGGGATCGTGCTCGACGGCCCCACGCCGCAACGGCCCGTTGCGTCGGCGCGCGCTCCCGCACGGGAGGCGGACCACGATTTGCTCGGAGGCCTTCGCGAAGGCGATCGCATCGCGGGTTGGACCGTGTTGGGCCTGAGCCGCCCCGACGACGAGGTTCTACGGATCGACTTCGGACGAGACGCGGTCCGCTTCGCCGTCGACGTGACGTTGCTGGGCGCCAAGCCCGAGCTGCCCCCCTCGCAGACCGATCGTTACGCGATCTACTACGGCCACGCCCACCCCGAGGGCACCCGGATCCCCGACGGCGCGATTCGGGCCATCACCGCCGAGATCGCTCGCCGCATCCACCAAAACGAGTGAGCCCACGCGGAACTGGCTCCATCCGGCTCGAAGACGATCGGGCAGGCGACGATGATGCCGCCGTGGACGGGTGGAAAGACGAGCACGATCTTGCCCGCGACGTCGGGCTGCGTCGCGAGGCGCTGGTGGTCGCACTCGCGCGCGGCGGAGACCAGATCGGAGGCGACCCAATCTGGAATGGGATCGTCGAGGAGACCGCGGACGGGAACCCCGCGTCGCACCGTTGCTCACCGCGGGGCGATCTCGACCGAATGCAGCACGAGATCGGCGGTTTCGGGAACCGATAGCTGGACCTCGACCGCCTCGGCGCTGCGGCGCAGTCGGAAGCGCAGGCCTGCGATGGATCGTACCCGCTCGGTGGGGGACAGCTCGAGGGTCGCCTCCGCGAGCGGTGTGGGATCGCCGTCGACGAAGACCGACGCTTGCACCGTGGCTTCGGTGGCGACCGTCCCGTGCCAGATCACGGCATAGGCTCCGCGTTGCAGCGGAACGCCCGGTCCCTTTTGCAGCACACCCGCCCTCCCGGTGGTGGCGAGCGTGCCCGCCTCGATGTCGACGTGGCCTACCTCGGTGGCGAACCTCGCCGCCGGAGCGCGCAGCGAGGCCCGAAGCGCGTCGACGCCCCAGCCCCGACCGTTGAGCTGCTTGTGCACCATCGGAGGGATCCAGGTGAAGCGCGGGCGCAGCCGGCGGAACTCCACCTTCTGCCCCCGGATCGCGCGTCCACGCAGGCGGAGCTCGCGGGGGTCGAGAGGCTCGGCGAACACGATGGCGTAGCCATCGAGCAGGGTGAGCCGGTGGAGCTGTCGTCGCATGTGGTACCGACGCGGCGATCCGAGTTTGTCCTTGCGCAGGTGGATGGGGACGACGCCGTCGAACGGGATCCCGCGAACGATCATCACGTCGTACCCGTTTTCGGACGGATCACCTTGCAGTTGCACCCGGCCGCGTGCATCGATCCGAGCGTCGATGGGGGAGTTCTCCTCGATCCGGACGAACCAGGCCAGGGCGATGGGAAACGCGAGCTGGGCCCCGAGCACGATGCGTGGAAACGTCCGCCAGGCCCGACGGAAGGTCAGCCAAGTACACACGCCCGCCAGAGGGATGGTCCACGCCGTGTAGTGCACCAGGCTGAAGCGGTAGAAGCTGTCCGGCGACATGTTGTTGTAGCCGGTGTAGGCGATGATGGTGAGCATCGCGGCCACGATCGGGCCCGCGGCGCGCAAACCCTCGCGATGCACCACCCAGGCGGCGCCGGGGAGGCAGGCGAGCAGCCAGGGCAAACGCTCGAGCAGCACCGGATCGGCAAAGCGATAGACCGGGTTCCCGTCGAGGTACGTGACGTATGCCTTGAGAAACAGGGAGTGGTCGAAAAACCCGATGTGCGCCGCCATGAACCGCTCGTACGGCGAGGTGGTCTCCCCGAAGGTGAGCACGTTGAGGCCCATGTGGAGGAGCGGAAACAGGGCGAGCAAGGCCATGCCGGCCACGGCCCCCCGCGCCTGCCTTCGCAGGCCGGAAAGCTCGAGCACCGCACCCACCAGGATGGGCGAGACCAGCACCGCGTCGAACGGTCGGCACAGGAACACCCCGCCGGCGAGCGCCGACAGGGCCAGGACCTTGCGGATCGACGACGGAGCGGCGAGCGCGAGATGAATCATCGCGTAGGTCAGCGCGTGCGTGGGGATGGTCGACCACGGTGGCACCAACGAGAGCGTGAGCTCGTGATGCGCGAGCACCCCGACGCCCAGTACCAGCGCAAAGGACTCGCGCGGCCCCAGCCAGCGAGTGACCAGCAAGAACAGCAAGACGCCCGCACCGACGAACGACATCAGGTTGGGGATCAGGAACGGATGGTTCGGAGCGAGCGTGACGAACGGGGCACCGAGCAACGGGTACCCGTACGGGTAGTGGTGAGCTTCGGGATCGAAGCGCAGCGCGGCGAGGGCCTCGGCGGCCTTGCGGTAGCGGATCTGGTCGAACCATCGCCACCACCCCGACAGCGCCTCGGGATCGCCGTGGGGGCACCCCGGGTGGTCGAAGTACAGCCACAGGTAGACGAACGAGAGGACGACGGTCAGCACCCACGCGTGACGACGCCGGGTTCGAGCCTCCCGATCCTGAACGCTCACGGGCTCGAGCCGCGCGGGTGTCGACACCGAGGCGAGAATAGCGCGTGGCGGCGGGGCTGCGAACCGGCGAGCGTCCGAAGGCGTGCCGAGCGACGCCATCATCGACGCGCTCGGGCGATCACCGCGACTGACGCTCTTGGGCGAGCCGCCGACGCACCGTGGGCTCGCGCGAAGTGCCGGCGACCAGGCGAAGCAACGATCGTTCGGCCCGCTCCGCGTCGGCCGAGCGTCCCTGGGCACGCATCGCCCGGATCAGCACCAACCACGCCTCGACGTTCGACGGGGCGAGGTCGATGGCCGCCCGAGCCGATTCCGTCGCCTCCTCGGCGTCGCCACTGTCCAGCACCAGCCGTCCGCGCAGGGCGAGGAGCCGCGCGGATCGAGGCGCCGCGGCGAGCCCGGCATCGACGTGGGCCCTGGCGGTGGTCGGGTCGCCCCGAGCGAGCCAGATCGATGCGGCGCCGAGACGGGCGTCCTCGTTGGCGGGGTTGACCTCCACCGCCCGCTCGTGCCAGTGCAGCGCGCACGTCTGGTCATTCTTCCGCTCACACGCCCGCGCGAACTCCAGGTGCTGCAATGAAGGGTCGTCGTCCCAGGTGGGACCGGCGAAGACGACCGCACCGAACAGCGCGATGGTGCCAGCCAGCGCTGCGGCGCGCCGTCGGTTTCGGTGCGCCACCGCGGCGACCAGCGCCACGCAGGCCCATGCCGCCCAGGGGGCCAAGAGGGGGAGCCAGGGGGCGCGATAGCGGCCCACGACGAAGAACGGCAGAAACGCGGCCGCATACGACAGGGCGAGGGCGGCGTGCACCACCAGCACGCGTCGTCGTCCCCGACGCAGGCGGATGACGAGCGCGGCGAGGGCGGGCGCGATCACGAATCCGGCCGTGGGCAACCAACCCAAAAGCGGCGCCACCTCCGTGTACGCGCCGTAGTGGTGCAGCTGCGGCATCTCGGAATCGGTCACCAGGAGGAACGTCTTCTTGAACAGCAGCCCGATCGCGTGCTCGGGGTGCTCCCGGAGGTGATCGAGCGCGCGCCGGGTCCACCAGCGCGAGAGCTCCGACGACGAGGGGGTGTAGCCCAGCGACTCGGTCGCGGTGCGAATGCCCGCGAAATCGTCGCTCGGATCACCGGGGCGGAAGTACATGCCCGGCGGCAGCACGTAGGCCCCGTTGGCCCGGGGCCCGTTGCCCACGTAGAAGTTCAGCCCGCCGTTGGCCGTGATCAGGACGAAGTCACGCTCGACGATCCAGTTGCGCAGGGTCACGGGAGCGATGACGACGACGGCACCGAGGACGAGCGCGAGCAGGTGTTTCCCGCGCGGCGCAGGGGCTCGCCGCCGAAGCAAGCCGATCGCGGTCACGACCATCCACACCAGGCTGGTCGCCCGCCCGAGGGCATTCAAGGCGATCGTCACCCCGAGCAACGCCGCTCGCGACACGCTGGGTCGCATCAGCGTCACGACGGCCACGTGCGCCCCGACGGCGACGAGGAACGGTAGCACCGCGTCGATGAGGAGGTGCCCCTCGTAGAACACCAACGGGCCGCACGTCGCGACCGCCAGACCGGCCACCATCGCAACGGCGCGGTGGCGAAACAAGAGGTGTGCGGTGCGATGGACCACCACCGCCGACAGCACGCCGAGCCCGTACTGCACGACGCGGGCGGCGAGGAGATCGCGGCCGAACACGCCGTAGATCCCCGTCAGAAACCAGACGTAAAGCGGGGAGTGGAAGTATGCCCGGGGCGGCTCGGGCATGCCCTGCGCGAGTTGGTCGTACAGGATCGAGTCGCCTCCCTCGGGCATGTCGAAGGTGGGCGAGCCCTCGGCCAGCTGCGCGAGCACGCATGCACGAACCGCGCACGCGACCGCAAACACCCAGAGGGTGTCGGTGCGCGTGCGCGACCAGTGCCTGGGAGTGGATGCGACCAGTGGCTACTCGACCGAGATCTCGTCCAGACCGACCGGCGCCGCGAGCATGTTGGCGGCGGGCATCCGCAGCTCGAGGCCCGAGATCTCGACCTTCTTGGACACCTCGACCGTCTGGGTCACGAGGACGGTGTCGCCCTGGCGGACCTGAACGGTTGCGGTGTGGTCGTGACCCAGCGTGACGACGAGCTGGTACTCGGTGCCGGCCACCAGCGGCACCACCTCGAGCCCGGTTCGGACGAACGGCGCACGGGCGGAGGTGAAGACCTGCGCGAGCGGCTTGCGATCGCCCGCGACGTGCACCGACAGGTCGGTGGCGGCCGGCCAGCCCGCGGTCTCGTTCCAGGTGAACCCGATCGTCGTGGTCGTGCCGGGAGCCGCGTGCACGTCCAGGAGATCCGTCGTTGCGTTCTTGTCGTTCGGTGCGAGCGCGTACGGTTCGTCCGTGTCGGATTCGGTGTCGGTCCCGGTCTCCGTCCCGGTGCTCGAGTCGACGTTGGTGTCGGTGCCGGTATCGACCGAGGTGGTGGAGGGCGCCGTCGTGGACGGCAGCGTGGTGGAGGGAGACGTCGTCGAGTCGGTCGCCTCTCCGGTGGAACCTCCGTCGGCGGTCTCGCCGGTGTCGTCACCAGGACAACCAGCGAGGCACGTAGCCAGGGTGACGCTCGTCAGCACGGGGTGAATCGGTTTGATCAGTCGCACGAAATTTCCTCCAGTCGAGTTCAGCAAGAACGAACCGGGTCGAAAGTTTACGCATGCTACACGGACCTCACCCCTCCGCCCAACTCCGAGGTGACGGATCGGGTAAAAAAAACACGGCCATCGCCGACCCTCGGGTTCCCGACGGCGCAATTGCCGCGCTGGTGACCGAATTGGAGGCGGTTCCTCTCGAGGACCACGACGTCGCGCATTCGCCGTGCGGCACCCGTCCCGGAGCGATGGCCCGAATGGACCGCCGGTCACCCCGGGTCTTCGCCTGGGTCTTCACCAGGGCCTTGACCGTCGTCGTACAGTGTCGGGAACAGGTTGCGGAGGACCTGAGGATCCGCATGCGCCTTTTGACGGACCTCGTCACGGCCCGGTTGGGGACGGCCGAGGACGGGGAGCGCTCGACGGGCGGCGACGGGCGAGGGCGTCCGGGTCGGGGGCGCGCGTTCGGCCGACAGACCCACGCCCACGAACATCCGGACCAGCGAAGCGTCGATGCCCGAAGGGGCCGACCCGATCCGCGCGTCCAAAGCGTGAAGCTCGACCTCGCCGAAACGCAAGACGTAGTAGGGATCGACGCCTGCGCAATCGTCACGGGCGTTGCACTCCTCGCAGACGGCTCCGAACCCCCGCGGCTGGGTGTGGACCCGAAGGCGCGCGAACGGACCCATGGTGCACGACGGGATCCCCGCCAACGCCACCGGCAGCCCGGCGGTGCTCGCCAGCTTGGCTGCATGCAGAGCGAACGGCACTGCCAGGCCGTAGCGAGGATGCACGCGATCGAAGGCATCGGCGGCACGACCCGCGATCCGCGGCCATTCCATCATCCAGCCCGAAGCACGCAGCGAGACGAGCAACCCCACGAGCTCGGCCAGCCCCCGAAAGTTGGAGCGGGTGATCACCGTGGTGACGACCCAGGGGACGCCATGGCGGCCGAGCTCGCGCGCCGCCGATTGCACCCGTTCGAAGCTCCCGGCCGCTCCGGTGTGATAGTCGTGCACGGCCGCGCTCGCCCCGTGGAGGGAAAGGTGAGCGTCGGTCAGTCCCGCCTCCACCAGGGCGGGGATCAGACCCCGGGTCGCCAGCGCGCTCCCGTTGGTCTGGATCCCGAGCTTTTCGAACCCCGCCGCCCTCGCCGCGGCCACCACCTCCCCGATCTCGGGGTGGAGCGACGGCTCGCCCCCCACGACCGTGAGCTCGTCGGCGGTGGTGGCCAGCTCGGCGAGCACCGTTCGCCACGGACGTCGGTCTCGCGCCTCGGGAGCGAGTCCCGCCTGTGCACAGAACACGCAGCGATTGTCGCAATCCAAGGAGAGGAGCAGCGTGGCTCGAGCGCTCACCTCAAAGCGACCCCGAACGCACCTTCGGGGTGTCTGGCCATGCGCTCGCGCAGCGTCAGCAGCTCGGGGATGGCGGCACCCTCGGCTTCGCGGGTACGCAGCACGGAGGCCAGCGCCATCACACCGAGCCCCTGCTCCTCGTCGGTCGCCGTGGCGCCATGACCTTGGTTCTGCACGTACAGGCTGAGGCGCTCGGTGTCGGCGACCGCCCGGGGCCCCTGGGGATCGCGCCGGAGCACGTCGACCTGGTAGCGCCGTCCGTCCGCCGTCTCCATCACCACGGGGATCGCTCCCATGTGGATGGGGTGGACGGCCACGATTCGCCAGCGTTGCATCACGCTGGCCGGCGAATCGCTGCCGAACAGGGCGCGGACATCGAACCGACCCCCCGACGAGTCGGGCTCGCTCCAGCGTCGATGCAGGCCCGCGCCGCCCACCACGATCACGCCGGCGAGCCCCGCCATCACGCCGCGGCGGCGCCAGAGTTCCGAAGCGGTGGGTTCGCAGTCCATGGACGGGCATCGACCCCGAGGGTCGAAGAAGCCATCACCAAGCTAGCTCGCGCGGTCGTCGGCGGTCAAGAACGCGTCGGAGCCGACCGCTCGGGCGTCGAATTGCAGCGAGGTCACCCGTGGCCTCGCGTCGGCCTGCTAAAGTGCAATGCGCCCTTGCGCCGGCGCCGCCTGCCCCCGTGCCGCTGCTCGACCTCATCGTCGGCTACGACTGCAACCTTCATTGCGACTACTGCACCATCGGCCCCGCGATGCGGGCGCGTGCGCTCACGACCGCCCAGATCGCGGCCGCGCTGGCCGATGGGCGTCGCCGCGGCTACGACCGCGTGTCCTTTACGGGTGGGGAGCCGACCATTCGGCCCGATCTGCTTCCGCTCGTTCGCCGAGCACGCGCGCTGGGGTTTCAGGACGTCAAGGTGCAAAGCAACGGCCTTTTGTTCGGCCAGGGGCGCAACGTCGAGCGCCTGGTCGAGGCGGGCGTGAGCCTCTTTCACGTATCCATCCACACCCATCGCGCCGACCGGTACGAGGCAATGGTGCGGCGCGCGGGGACCTGGGCCGCGATGGTCGCGGGTTTGGAGCGGGTGGTCGAAAGCGGCGTTCACGTGGTGGCGGACGTCATCGTCAAGACCGACACGCAGGCTCTTCTGACCGAGTGCATCGAGTGGCTTCACGCCCGGGGGGTCGACGAGGTGCATCTATGGTTCGTGTCGCTGACCGACAACAACGCGAGCAACGTCGCCTCGATGCCGAGGATGACCGAGGCGATGGTCCACATGAGGGCCGCGTTCGCGCGAGGGCGCGAGCTCGGCATGACGGTGCGGTCGCTCCACGTTCCGCGCTGCCTGCTCGGTGACGATCACCTTCACGCTTGGGACCCGGCCATCGAGGGGGTGCTGGTGGTCAGCCCAGACGCCACCTTCGAGCTCGCGCAGAGCAAGATCACCGGCCGCGTCTTCGTTTCCGCTTGCGATGGCTGTCCCCACCGCGACGCATGTTCCGGAATTCGCCCCGACTACCTGGCGCGGTACGGGGACGAGGAGTTCGCTCGAGCGCGTGGCGTGTCGCCGACGGTCCGCAAGCACCTGCCGCTGGCGGACGGGTAGGCGCACCCTCGGCATCGCGAGAACGTCAAGCCAGAGCCCCGCCGTCGATCACCAGCGTGTGGCCGGTGACGAAGGAGGCCTCGTCGCTGGCCAGGTACACCGCGGCGAATCCGATGTCGCGAGGCTGGCCGAGCCGCGGGATCGGCTGATCGCCCACCAGCTCGCGTCGTCGTGTGTCGTCGGCCCAGTAGTACTCGCTGAAGTCCGTCTTGATCAGCCCTGGCGCGATGGCATTGACCCGGACGCCGTGGGGGCCGAATTCGCGGGTCCAACTCCGCGTCAGCATGATCAAGGCCGCCTTGGTCATGCTGTACAACAGCCCGCCGGGCTGGGGCTCGAGCCCCGAGATGGAAGCGATGTTGATGATCGAGCCGCGCTTGCGCTCGATCATCCCCGGCGCGACGAGGCGCACCAGGCGATGGGCCGCCTCGACGTTCACCTCCATCATCTTCTCGAACATCGAGTCGGTCGTCTGCAGAGCCGGCCCCTGGCCGATGTTCGTCGCGCTGTTGTTGACGAGGACGTCGACGGGTCCGACCTCGTTTTCGATGCGGGTCACCAGCGCCTCCAACTCCTCGGCCCGACCGACGTGGCACCGCATCGGGATCACGCGCCCGGGATGCTCGGCCATGTCACGCGCCGCGGTCTCCAGGTTCTCGAGCTTGCGGCTGGCGATGACCACGTCGGCCTCCGCCTCGGCCAGTCGCTCGGCGATGGCCCGCCCGATTCCGCGCCCACCTCCGGTCACCAGCGCGACCTTACCCTTCAACGATATCGAGACCGCCATTTCGTCCTCATGCTGGCATGCGAACGCCTCGCTTACACCTCGTACAGCACGTCGAGATAGGCGCGGAGGAGGTCGCTGACGGCTCCGCGGACCGGAATGCTGGCCGCCAGTCCGTAGACCGGAGCCATGGAGCCCTTCTCTTCGGGGTGGGCTCGCACGTGCTCGACGGCCGCGCGCAGATCCGACAAGAACCGATCGGCGACGCCCTCTTGCGTGTGGCGCAGCGTGACACACAGGTGGACGCACGCCGGCTTGTGGAGGCCGTTGAGGTTCCACCGCCGGTGGGTCATGAACTCCATCACCCGGTAGATGTCGACCTCGTCCGAGGCGAAGGCGATCACCCACAGCGGATCGCCCATCACGCGGAGCCCCGGGATCTCCCGGATACCTTCCCGGATGACCGCCGCCGTTTCCAGGATTCGGCGCGTCGCGTCCAGATAACCGGCTTCGCCGATCGACACCATCGCGGCCCAGCAGGCGGCGCTGAGCCCTCCGGGGCGGCTGCCGGCGAACGTCGGGGAGAAGTAGAGCCCGCCGGGCCAATCGGTGGCCGTGTAGTACTGATGGCGTCGCAGCGCCCGGCCTCGATACAGGACCACCGAGGTGCCCTTGGCCGCATAGCCGTACTTGTGCGTGTCGGCGGACATCGACGTCACGCCCGGAAGGCGAAAATCGAAGGGCGGGACCGGGTAGCCCAGCTTCTCGGCGAAGGGGAGCACGAAGCCGCCCAGGCAGGCGTCGGTGTGGAAGCCCACTCCACGCGTGCGTGCCATCTCCGACATCACGGCGATGGGATCGATCACGCCGTGGGGGAAGGCGGGGGCCGACCCGACCACCACGATCGTGTTGCGATTGATCGCCCGCCGGACCGCGTCCACGTCCGCCCGACAATCGTCGTCGATCGGGATCTTGACCTGCTTGATCCGGAAGTACTGTGCCGCCTTGTCGAATGCGGCGTGAGCGGTGACGGGCACGACCATCTCGGGCGCGGTGATCCCTCGTTCGGCGCGGGCGCGATCCCGATAGGTCTTCATGGCCAGCAGGATGCTCTCGGATCCACCCGACGTGACGGTGCCGCAGATCTCCTGCTCGGGATCGGAAGCTCGATGGTCGCCGCCGCCCAACAGACTGGCGGTCATCGCCACGATCTCGGCCTCGTACTTCACGATCCGGGGCCAGAGGTCGCTGTGGAGTGGATTGGTCTGGCTGGCCAGTGCGTAGGCGCGCTCGAGGAACGCGACGTGCTCGGGATCGCCGTGATAGACGGCGCCCGACACGTAGCCCTCCTGCCATCGACCCTCCTCCCGCTCGCGCAGCGCCTCCATCTCCGCCAGGATCGCCTCGCGCGGACGCCCCTGCTCGGGGAGGCGCCTCAGCGCGGGCAACTCCCCTGCGTAGGGCTTGGCGGCCTTGCGCAGCTCGACCATGAGCTTGTCGTACTCGGCCTCGATGCGCGCCCGCACCCCGGGTACGCGCTTGGCGTATCGAAAGAGGGTCCCGAGCACGTCTTGCCCCACCTGCTCGAGCCGGGCGCCGATCCGTCGCTTCGCCTTGGTGCCAATGCTCATGATGTGCTCGCTTTTCGAAACCGGTTGAGCCGGGCGTAGATCCCCTTGTTGGCCCGGTAGAACTCCAGGTAGGCGTCGAACAGCTCGTCATACAGCCCGCGATGCCGCGCGCGCGGCTCGTAGACCCGCCGGATGTGGACGCGCTCGGGGATTTGGTCGACCGTCAGGTGACCGAGACCGAGCGCCGCGACCAGTGCGGCTCCTCGCGCGTTGCTCTGCACGGGTTCGTCCACCTGTGCAACCTCGCGATCGAGCACGTCGGCGTGAATCTGGCACCACAGGTCGGAGCTCGCCCCGCCGCCGATCATGCGGATTCGATCCATGCGCCGGTCGATGAACTCCTCCACGTGCGGAAGCAGCCATCGGGTGTTGAAGGCCACTCCTTCCATCACCGCGCGAACCATGTGGGCCCGCGTCGTCGACAGCGACAGGTTGAGGAACGCCGCGCGTACCGTGGCATCCGCGACCGGGCATCGCTCGCCGTACAGCCAGGGGGTGAACAGCACCTTGTCGCACCCCGCGGGCGCCTGCTCGGCGGTCCTCTCCAGCCGGGCGTAGAAGTCCTCGGGGGCCGTGCCCGACAGCGGGTCGTCGGCGAACAAGACGGCGTCGCGGAGCCACTCGATGCAGGCCCCGGCCGTCTCCTGGGCGTTGGCCACGAAGTAGCGCCCCGGGAGCGCCGAAGGCAGAGACGCCATGTTGTGGAACACGTCCGTCTTCTTGAACGGCACGTGACAGGTGAGCCACGACGAGGTCCCGATGTACACGTGCCCTTCGTAGTCGAGGACGGCTCCCGATCCGATGGCGGCCGACTGGACGTCGGGCGTGCCCATCACGACCTGGGTCGACGTGGTCAGCCCCAGCGCATCGGCGGCCTCGGGACACAGCGGGCCGAGCACGTCGATGGCCCGCTTGAGCTCCGGCAGCTTGGAACGCTCGACCGTGCTGAGGGCCAGCAGCTCGTCGTCGTACACGATGGCGTCGATGCGGCGGTTGTCGGTGACCCAGTGCAGGGCGATCGAATCGAACGACGCCGCCCATCGCTTTGTCAGCCGCAGGTTGATGTAGTCCTTGGGCTCCAGGAACTTGTAGGTCCTGGCGTACACGTCCGGATGCCGGTGGCGGATATAAAGGATGTGCGCGACGGGTTCCTTGCCCGCCAGGCTCGGGATGCCGCCGGTTCGTCGCAGCCACTTCAAGAGCTTGCGAATCCCGTACCCCTCGAAGCGCAACAGCCCGCCGGTGACCTGCTTGACGTACTCCGCCCCCCGCGAATCCATCCAGATGATGGCGTTTCGCAGAGGATTGCCCTGCTCGTCGAGCGGCACGGTGCCCGCCCATTGCGCCGTCACGCAGACCGCCACCACGTCTTCGGGGCGCTGCGGAACCGCCTGGTGCAAGGATCGCGTGGCCGCGACGATGGCCTGCCACCAGTCGTCGGGTCGCTGCTCGGCGCCCCCGCCCGGGGTCACCAGCAGCGGGGTGGGATGACGAGTACAACCCAGCACCCGTCCCCCCGTCGTCACCCAGGCGACCTTCGGTCCCGACGTGCCGAGATCGATGGCCAGGATCGTCTTCTCGTGGTCGGCCATCGGGGTGCGGAGGTTCCCGTTCACGGGTGGGGTGCGCGCGGCCCTCACCGAGCGGCGCCCGCGTGCGCGGGACCGGCTCCGCACGCGGGAGGCAGCCGCGACGCCGAGCATAACACCCGCCAGCGTGGGCGGCGCGGAAACCCCGAGGCTCGCGCCCCGTGCAACGAGGGCATCATGAACCTCGTGCGTCGCCACTGGGTCGGCGTGTTGGCCTTCCACGTGCTCGCGGGGTGTGCTCGAGCCACCCCCGAGGACCTCCGAGCGCCGGACGATCCCCGGCCCGCCCCCGCGAGCGGTGCCGAGAAGCCCGCGGCCCCCGACGATGCGTCGGCGTCCGAAGCCGAACCCGAGCCTGCACCGATCGAGGACGACGCGGCCACCGAGCACGTGCACTTCGAGGAGATCGACGCCCGCGAGGGCCCGGCCGATGGCGTCGTGGCCCAACCGCAACGCGATCCGATGCCGTCCTTGCTCGACCCGAAGAAATGGGGTCCGCGTTGAAGCGTCGGCGTACTCGGTGTGAGGCCAGACGAGAGACGGTGGGGTACCCTGGCGCGCATGCGGGACTTCAGGGGGCGCGTGGCCGTGGTCACCGGTGCGGCGAGTGGGATCGGGCAGGCGCTCGCGGTCGAGCTCGCCGGGCGCGGCTGTGAACTGGCACTGGTCGACATCGACGCGGAGAAGCTGCGCGCCACGGCGAGCCGGATCGACGCGCTGGGACGGCGCGCCACGAGCCACGAGGTCGACGTGGCCGACAAGGCGGCCATGCGAGCGCTTCCCGGCGCGGTGGCCCGGGCGCACGGCCGGGTCGACATCCTGGTCAACAACGCCGGCGTGAGCGTGGCCGCGGACTTCGAAGAGCACTCGCTCGAGGATTTCGAGTGGCTGGTCGGGGTCAACTTCTGGGGGATGGTCTACGGTTGCAAGTTCTTCTTGCCCCTGCTGCGCGCCAGCGACGACGCCTACATCGTGAATCTCTCGAGCGTCTTCGGGCTGGTGGGAGTGCCGGGACAGAGCTCGTATTGCTCGACCAAGTTCGCGGTGCGGGGGTTCTCCGAGGCCCTGGGCGCGGAGCTGGCGGGCAGCCCGATCCGGGTGCTCAGCGTGCACCCGGGGGCGATCCGCACCAACATCGCTCGCGCGACCCGATGGAGCGCGGGTCGCCTCGACGGGCGCGAGGGCACCATCGCGTTCTTCGAACGGCACGGGATGCCGCCGCGCAAGGCCGCCGCCAAGATCGTCGCCGCCATGCGGGCCAATCGTTCCCGGGTCCTCATCGCCCCCGAAACGCACGCCGCGGATCTCCTGGAGCGGATCTTCCCCGCGTTCACGAGCACCCTCGTGGGACGCGCTCAGGCCCTCTTGATGAAGCGCTAGGCGTCCCCGCCCGGCCGGACGCGCTCAGCCGGTCGCCAACGTCGCGAACGTTCGAGCGAAGGTCTCGATGCCCACGCGGGCCTGTCGCCAGTCGAAGTACTCGTTGGGCGCGTGATATCCGTGCTCGGGCAGGCTCAGCGGCAGAAAGTGCACCGGGATCCCCAGGCGCTGGGCCAAGATGGGGACGGCCCCGATCGACCCGCCCTCGCGCACGGTCACCGGGCGCTTGCCAGTCGCGGCGGTGAATGCCTCCATGATGGCCGCGTGGACCCGGCCGTCGGTCGATCCCTGGTAAGGCTCGAGGAACCCCGCCACGTCGACCTCCACGTCCGGGGCGTAGTTCCGCACGAACTCCCGCAAACGCTCACCGAGCTTGGCCGGCTTCTGGTCGGGCACCATGCGGAAGCTGATCTTGAGCTCGGCCTCGTCCGGCACGATCGTCTTCACGCCCGGTTGCATGTAGCCGCCAACGAGCCCGTGGACCTCGAAGGTCGGGCGCGTCCACAGCCTGAGCATCATCTCCAGCGGGATGTCCGTCTCCAGCTTCTCCAGCGCGTGTGCCCGTCGGAAGTAGTCCACGTCGAACTTCGACTGCAGGAAACCTTCGACCTCCTCCGGCGTGGGCGGCACGACGTCTTCGCGCCAGAACCCGGCCCGATCGATCGCCGTGGCGAGCGCGGCCAGCTCCTTGACCGGGTTGCGCGCCACACCGCCGGTGAGACCCGAATGGACCGCCTTGGTCCCGGTTCGTAGCTTCAGCACCGCGTGCAGCGATCCCCTCAGCCCGATCGAGATCGCCGGCTGGACGTCGCTGGGCCAGATCGTGTCCGAGACGATCACGCACTCGCAGGCGCCGAAGATCTCCCGCCGAGCCTCGACGACGTCGGAGAAGTGGGGACTGCCGATCTCCTCTTCGGTCTCCCACAAGAGGTTGACCTCGATCGGGAGGTTGTTCTCCTTGATCCACATCGCCGCACGTAGGCCGCACAGGGCCGGACCCTTATCGTCGGTGCTGCCCCGACCGCGGTACAGGAACTCGCGCTCGGGGTGCGGCTCCACGACGAACGCGAAGGGGTCGGCCTGCGTCCACTGCCCGTCGGCGGGCTGAACGTCGAGGTGGTTGTAGAGGACGACGCGCGCCTTGGGATTGGGGTGGGTGAATCGTCCGAGCACCGAGGGTGTGCCGCGGGTGTCGACGAGCTCCGCGCTCGCTCCGCTTGCTTGGATCAGATCTCGCGCGGCACGTGCCCCCGCGAGGATGTCGTCATCGGTCGTCTTGCCCGGGCTCACGGTCCGGTGCTCGACGAGAAGCTGCAGCTTCGAGCGAAACCATTGTTCCGAGCCGGCCACGTAGTCGGCCAGGCCCTCGAGGTCATCGGGGGGCATTTGTAACAGGAGTTATCATCATTGCCGCGCATTCCGCAAAGCTGGTCGTGCCTTCGGGCGCAAAGCCGTCCCAAACCCGCACTGTCCGCGTGCCTCGGGCACGGAGACCACCGTCGGGATGCGAGCCTCGACGGGGGCTTGCCCCCCGGGTCCCGGCGACCACGACGGGAGTTGGCGCATGCCGGCCCGGGGCTGCTATCCTGTGGAGTACTTTGGGTTTCGGCCTGACTTGCCCTGCAATGCGAAATGCCTGAGCCTTCCTCCAAGGCGCGCTCGATCGCGCGTCGTTGCCCGAAAACCGCGCCTTTGGGCGCGCTGACCTTGGCTTCGGCCCTGGCCTGCGGTACCGCCGAGGCGCCGTCGGAGGCCGCCGATACCGCGGCCGGCTCGGTCACGGCCGGGGAGGCCGACACCGAGGGGGCGAGCGACGAGGGCGGGGGGGCGAGCGGCCAGGGGGACCAGGACGGCGCCGCCGGCTCGGATGGCGGCGAGGGCGGCACGACCACCGGCGCCGGTCCCGACACCGGAGGGGCCTCCGAGGGGCGGCCGGGCTGCCCCCGGCCGCTTCCCGAGGGCTGGGT
>CAZYSW010000020.1:8996-23586 GCA_964650105.1 uncultured Nannocystaceae bacterium | reverse complement strand
CACCGATGTGCATACCCTTGGGCGACGGACACGTAGTACTCCGCCACGAGGATGTGAACGCGACGCGGGTCGTACCCCTCGGCCGTGAACTCGTCGACGAGGTTGTCGAGATCGACGCCCACACGTCCACTTTCGGCGAGCGCCGTTGCTCGCGGTCCCCAGGCGCAAAGGCGGTAGAAACCGCGGCGAGCGTCATCCTGCACCGTGCCTTGGTCGAGGCCTTCCAACAGCAGGCTCTCTTTCGGATCTCGGCCCAGTGGAGCGAGCGATGCGTGGATTCCGGGGACGACCAACTGGAAGAACACTGCCGACGGCTTCGCGTGCCGACGCGATCGGGCGGCGGCACGACGAGACCATTCGATGGCGTGCTCGGGACGTCCTCGCACGGCCTCGCACATACGAGCCCCTTCGGCGACCAGCACGTAGTCGGCCAGATCCAGCCAGGGACCGTACGTGTCCAGGCACGTGCGGGCGAGTTCCAGCGCGCGGTCGAACTCACCCGCCCAGCCGGCTCCCACGAAGGCGAGCTGAACGGCGTTGGCCATCGTGCTCGGATGGCGCAACCTTTCGGCCATTCGGCGCGCCTCGGCAAGGTGCCTGGTGCCTGCCCCATGGCGTCCCAACGTGGTCATCAGGCCGCCATAGGTCGCCATTGCGCGGGCCAGCGTCGGCGACTCCCCCAGACGGGCGCCCAAGGCGAGGATCGTGACTGCCGATTGCAGGGCGCGGAGCGGCTTTCCATATTCGACACCGAGGCGACCGTTCTGATAGTGGAGCTCACACAGGAGCTCCAATCGAGCTCGGTCCGCCGTGTCGCCCGAACCTTTCAGCTTCGCCAGCATCTTGGCGCGCAGCGTTCCCGAGAAGGTCTTCACCACACGCGGTGGTGACTCCGTCGGCATCACTTCGCCGATGGCCCGGAATGCCTGCTCGAGAATCGCCCACGCCGCATCCGGATCGGCCATCGCCTGGTGCACCCAAGCAATCCGTCCGAGGAGCTCTGCGCGCCCAAGGGCGTTCGTCGTACGACGGAGCGCCTTCCTCAGTGGGACCAGGCTCTCCTCGAGGGCACCCACACGAATGCGACTTTCCGCCAGCCCGCGGAGAAAGCGGCCGTCGGGCTCCACATTCGCCATGCAGGCCATGCGCTCGGCGAACTCGTAGTGGCGCAGGGCGGTCTCGAAATCCAGTTCCGCCGCGGCGTGCTCGGCCGCTCGGCTGCTCACCACGAAGACCCGGGTGGGGTTCCACTCAGGCTCTCCAGCGGCGTAGTGTGCCGCGAGCATCAAGGCGCGATCCGGGTTCGGGCCGCCGTCGTCCAGTGCCTCCGCGATACGCTGGTGCAGTGCACGTTTCTGGGAATCGTTCAGACGTCGTAGGAGCGACTCGCGTACACTCTCGTGCACGAACACGGGTCGCCCACTGCGATCGATGTCCACGAGCGCTGCACGGCTGGCTTCCGCGAGAGCGAAGCCGACATCCTCCGCGGAAATCCCCACGACGCTCGCGACCGTCTCCGCCTCGAAGTCGGCACCGAACATGGCCGCCGCCTCCAGCACTTCGAGGGTCGCCGCCGGCAGGCGGGCGATCCGGCTGTCGAGGATCCCTGCCGACGCGGCCGGCAAGCGGGTCCGGTCCGCGATCTCGGGATCGAACCGCCACGAGCGCCAGTGAGGCTGGAGCGCTCCACTGTCGACGAGCGCCCCGAGGATCTCGAGCGCTCCGAACGGCGTTCCGTCGCACACACCGACCACGAGCTTCACCAGACCATCGTCGGGCTCCGGCCAGTCCAGGTACTCCGAGAGGAGGAGGCGCAGCTCCGACCCACCCAGCGGGCTCATGGCGACGACGTCGAGCCGTTCGGGACCCAGCGATCGCGTGAACCTCTGCACCGGTGCGAGACTGCGGGTGTCGGCACGGGCCGCAGCGAGAAACATGAGCGGCGTGTCGCGAGCCTCCAAGGCGACGCGAACGAGAATCTCGCGACTGAGGGGGTCGAGCCAATGCAGGTCGTCGACGACCAAGAGCATCGGACCGGCAGCTTGCGCCAGACGGACGAGGAGCTGGGCGGCGGCCTCCACGAAAGCTTCGTGATCGCGCTCGGGACGAGTCTCGGTCACGTCGAGCACAGAAGCCAGGCTGGGAGCAATCGAAGCAAGGATCGCTTCCGCCGGCCCTGCACATGCCTGTCGCAGAATCCCAATCCAATGGTTGGCGGCATCGTTCGGCAAGCGTTCGACCCTCTGGATCCACCGTTCGAAGAGCGCTCGAAACGACCACAGGGGAAACGCGAGCGACCCCTCCGTACGTAGGACCAGCGGCGATTCCCCTGCCTCGATCTCCGCGACGAACGCATCGAGCAGGCGTGTCTTCCCGCTGCCCGGGGGTCCTTCCACCACCAACACTCCACCGCGTTGGTTTCTGGCCTCTCGCCACCGGGCCCTCAAGTGCTCGAGTTCCCTGCTCCTCCCGACGAACAGTGTGCTCGGTGGCTTTTCGCCCGTTCCGCGCGGGCCGAGCGGGACTTCACCCCGGCTGACGCGCGCGAGATCCTCGGCGAGCGCCGCCGACGACGAATAGCGTTCGAGCGGGTCGTCCACGACCAGGTGGCCGACGACAGTCGCCAGTGGTATCGAAGTGATGCCGCGACCCAGCAGGCACTCCTGTACGACCCTCCCGATCGCGTACAAATCGGCCCTCGCGTCCACCAAGTGCGGCGAGCGGAGCTGCTCGGGTGCGGCAAACCCTCTGGTGCCGGCTTCGTCGACGACGCCCAGGTGAGGATGAACCTGAGTGACCAGCCCGAAATCCACCAGATGAATGATCCCGCTTTCGTCGATCACGATGTTGCGCGGTTTGATGTCCCGGTGCACCAGCCCGCGCGCATGGACCGCGGCCGCGATATCCGCGAGCTCGCGCGCGAGTCCGAGCGTTTCGCCCTCGGAAAGAGGTCTCCGTTCGAGTCGGGCCTCCAGCGACTCGCCTTCGACGAGTTCCATCACCAAGTACGGCCGTCCCCTGGCCTCACCGACATCGAGCACCCTGGGCACACCTCGGTGACGCACCCGCGCGAGGGCGGCAGCCTCACGCCGGAACCAGCGGGCAGCCCCGCTCACCCGTTTCGCGATCTTGACCGCACAAGTTTCACCGTTCCCCCGCGCTCGGTAGACGACCGAGTACGCGCCACGCCCCAGCTCGGCCTCGAGTTGGAGCCCTGGGATGTGCACTGCGCCGGACATCGGCCCATGCTCTCGTAGCATGGGTGTGTGGTCACCAGCGAGCCGATTCCGTCACGCGATCGGGTGCGGTAGGGTTCCGGGGAGCCACGGTGTCCCGAAAACGAGCGGTCGCGCGGTCCCGCCGCGGGCCTGTGCGACACGAAAGCGACCGCCGGCCCACGGCGGGGTGAGATCCACGTGAGTCAGAGGGGTATACGTCGGGGGCGGGGGCGGCTCGTCTCGCCTCAGTCTCCCACCGTCGATCCAGGCACGGAGCGCGTCATGAGATCCCGGCCAAAGGTAGAAATCGAGGTGGAACAACGTGTTGGCCGCCGGAGGCGGGCGATGAGCCGGGATGTCTCCCTCCGTCAGGAACGCGAGCCCCTGGACACACTCGCCGATTGCACGACGGATGGCGCCCGACAGGTCCCGGGCTGCACCGAACCCCCGCAGAAGGGGAACGTTGTCCTTCCGCCCGAATGCAATGACTGCGGCCACCTCCACGTCGCGATTCCACGCCTCCACCGGTGGGATCCTCGCTACCCGCCAGGCGTAGCTGCGGGTCGCCGGGAGCTGGCTCGGGGCCAACGCGAGCGGTTCGACCCTTGCCTCTCCGTACCAGGAACGCAGCACACGATCGCGCTCGACCAGCTCCAATCGGCCCCGCGCGCACGCCTCCGACCATTCGCGCGCAAGAGCCACGCCGTTCGACCTCGACCACGCTCGGCACGGATCGCGCGTCGGCGGGCAGAGCTCACCCGCGACGACCGACGAGGCGAGCTGCCCGGTCGACGTTCGGCAGGCGAGCACTCGGGCGGGATCGCTCGTCGCGGTGAATATGCTGGCTCGCTCGAGGAGCTCGCACCAGGCCCGAAGCAGAGGATCGCGAGAGAACTCGGCGGCCGACCCGGTGACGGTGACTTCGCCGGGCCCGACGGCGGTGATGCCGGCTCGCTTCAGGCGCAGGCCATCCGCATCGACCTCGTCGTCGACGATCTCCTCGACCCTCCACTCGTCGTCGAGCAGCAACGAGAACCGCTCGAAACTCGCTTCGAGCATTCCGCGCTCCTTCAAGATGCTGCTCGAGCCGCGGGTTCCGCCATCATCTCTTCGCACGCACGATCGAACAGCGCCATCGCCTTCCACAAGACCTCGCGCAGTTCGGGAAGCTTGCGAGGATTCCCGATCAGCGCGTCGATGACCTCGACGCCTTCGGCGGCGTGATCCTGATCGAGCTCGACGTGCTTCGCCACGCACGTCATCGCGTTCGCCGGGACACCGCACCTTCCCACCAGGTTCTCGACCAGCTCTCCGCCGACGAGCACGGTGAAGTACTCCGCCCACAGAATGTACGCGAGGTAAAGGGCGGGGTCTCGGTCGATGATCTCCTCGATGTGGCGCATCAGCTCGATCATCGCCGGAACCGGGTGGTCGTCCGACTGCGTACCGAAACGGGCTCGGAGAACCTGAAGATCCTCCGCTGCCCAAGTATCGTGACCTCGTTCTTCGATCTCTTTTTGCCGCAGATGCTCGGCCAGGTGGTGTTGACCGAGATCCCTGGCCCGTGCCGCAGCACGGATGAGGCAAGGCGAGGACCCTGCCAGCAAGTACCGAAGACTGGCGAGGTAGCGTTCGACCGCCGCGGCCGGCGCTTGGCCGGCTGCGGCACTTCGATAGAGGGGGTTGGCGGCCCGAATGCGGGCCGCGTGAGACTCGATTTCATACCGTAGAGCACTCGCAATCATGCTGTCCTCCGTTTCAGATGCACCCGGTGGCGTACTTCTTCATGGGGTCCTCCTTTCCGACCCCATGGTGGTGGGGTGCAGACAGCGGGGCCAACTGCCGGCACAGAATTGGTCGTGGAAGACCCCCTCGGCTTCCACGTGAAGGAACTTGGTCATGCGAACCAAGGCGCCCCATCGATCGCTGTTGAACGTCCCCGTGGCGATGTAGCCCAGACGCGTCTGCGCGAGGACGTTCATCCGATTCGCAGGTGAGACGTCTCCCTCGATGCGCTCCACGCCGACGGCGGCCAGGATTTCCGCGATCCGCTCCAGGAGGAGCGGAACCGTGCCCAGCCCCCGGTGCTCGGGGAGCACCGCGAGCGACCGCAGATAGTAGGTGTTCCAGTCACTCGGATGAGCGATCAGGTCTCCGACGATCTTCCCCTTCCTGCGAAGCACGAAGAGATCCGCGTCCGCGAGGAAGCGCAGCTTGGCCGCAGTCATCGGGTCTCGGCGCCAGCGCCCCTCTTGGCCGTTCAGACCGAAGAGGTCGCGGTAGTGCTCCACGATGAAGGGAAGCAGCTCTTCGGGGCTGCCCCATTCGACGGTGATGGGGCCGAACTGCCACGGCAGCAGGGCGGAGAAGTCCACGCCGAACCAACGTCTGGACAGTGGCTCGATTCCTCGAAGCACCTCGGTGCCAGGAACATTCGCAACCGCCTCATCCCATCCCATCGAGTGGACCATACCAATCGACGGGCGGCAGACAAAATTCTCGGCACGATGCCGGGTCGCCTCGTGCAACGTGTTCCCCTTCACCGATTCGGCAACGTGTTGGCTCGATGTAGGCCATGCTCGAACGCCGTGGCCACGATCCGCAGCGTGCAATCTCTGCGCCGCCTCGATCGCGGATGCGATCCATTTCGATCGTGCGGGCGCGCTGCGGACGAGCACCCGTTCGCTCGGGCCATCGTCGTGATGGGGTCGCGCGAGGCGAAGGCCGGCGACGTCCGCCGCCCCGAGCCCACGCGAAAACTCACGTGCGAAGGGCGAGCCGGTTCACTCGGCTCGGCCCCGTTGCATTTCGATGGGCAAGAGGGTCGCAAGCCCCTCGCTCGGTTCGATTGGTCCATGATAACATCCCTCCTCGGAGCGAGGTTGCGGAGGCCGCGCGGTGGCACCGCCTCGACCGCTCCCGGGGGGTTTCGAATGGGGGAACACAAGCGACTACTCGGCCTGTCCGCGGCCGCGCTCATCGCCTGCACGTCCGACGGTGACTCGCGTGCCTCGGGGGACGGTGGAAGCGGCATCGGAACGTTGACCGCGTCGAGCGACACCGGGGGAACGTCCGAGAACGAGGAGACGGACAGCAACAGCTCCGCGCCCACGAGCTCGGCGAGTGGAACCAGCCAGGATGACGATGGTGGATGGGACGGGGGGCCGACGTTGTTCGATCTGGGCGAGCTGCCGGACGCCGCGGTCAACGAAGGCTGCAAGGCCGTCGACTTCCTGTTCATCGTCGACAACTCCGGCAGCATGCAATCGGTTCAGAGCAACCTGATCAACAACTTCCCCGCGTTCATCAACGGCATCCAGTCGACGCTGGTCGAGGTCGACAGCTACCAGGTCGGTGTCGTCACGACCGACGCGTACTCGTCCAACGCAGACGGGTGCAAGGGGATCGGTGCGCTGGTCACCAAGACGGGAGGCAACAACTCCAGCAACTCGGTGTGCGGCCCGTTCGCGGCCGGCAAGCGCTTCATGACGGAGGCCGACGATCTCTCGTCGACGTTCTCCTGTACGGCGCAGGTCGGGACCTCGGGAAGTGGCTACGAACGGCCGATGGACGCGCTCGTCGCCGTGGCGAGCAAGAGCATGGACGTCCCCAACGGGTGCAACGAGGGATTCATCCGCGACGACGCATTGCTCGTCATCGTGGTGATCACCGACGAGTACGACGGTCCGAACGACCCGGAGGGCCAGGGCAGCTCCGGTCTACCGCAGGACTGGTACAACGCCGTGGTCGCGCTCAAGGGCGGCCTCCCACAAAACGCGGTCGTGCTGACGTTGACCAACTACTACGGCGGCCCCTGTCCTCCGCCGGGGGGGCAGCAGTACTACGACGGCGTCCACCTCGTGGAGTTCACCCAGCTCTTCGGGGACAACGGCTTCGTAGGTGGGATCTGCGAGTCCGACTACGGCCCGATCTTCGAGGAGGCGATCGGGGTCATCCAGTCGGCCTGCGAGAAATTCGAGGGCTGAGCGCTGCGAGTCGCCAGGGCGGTCGGCGATCCTCGCCGCGGCCGGGGGCTCCTTGGTTCATGCGAAGCGACGGGCGAGGCGCTCGGCCGGGCGGAGCACAGGGGCGGCCTTCGGGCTGCGCAACAGATGGTCGAGCCAGGCTGCCCAGGGCAACCCCAGGAGGAAGAGCTCGTAGATGCTGAGCCGAAAGAGGATCCCCATCACGTAGAAGATGCCCAAGTGCAGGCCGATGATGGCGAGGATCACGGGCGTCCGCAGCGACCTCCACCACGAGAGGAAGGCGAACAACTCGCTGAGGAGGCCGAAGCTCAGGATGATCGTGCCGAGCCCCTGGTGCTCCAAGACGAGCTCCTGAAGCCAGTTGAACTCCCAGACTCCGGTCTTCGAGAAGGTGTCGGTCATCTTCTCGTAGATCCAGATCTGGAGGTGACGCCCGTGCGGCCAGGTGATCCCGGTGGCGATCATCTTGCAGATCCCGGCCGACGTATAGGCCAGCCCCACCGAGAGGTAGGTGAACCCCAGGGTGAATCGCCGGCGCACGCGAGGCTCGGAGAAGGCGGCGTGGGCCAACGCGATGCCGAGCAGGGTCATCCCGGCCAGGTTGGCGCTGTGGGGGATCTCGCCCAGACAAAAGCGTGCGGCGTACAGCCACACCAGCAGTACGAAGGCGACGGGGTACCCGTATCGCGAGCCTCGGAAGAAGCCGACCAGGGCCGCCGCCGTGACGAGCGCAGCCACGAGCGGACCCTGCCAGGGCCCGAACATGACCGAGACGTCGAGGTACCGTGCCAGGCCGAGCTCGAGCACCACCTCGTCGATGCGCTCGAGGTACAACCCCCAATCCCAGGCCAGACCTATGGTCGCGTACAGGATGAAGACCTCGAAGACCTTGAAGAAGACGACCTCGCCTCGAGTCTCCTCGCGTCCGAAGTCGAACAGATTGTCGAAGAGCGACCGCATCACGGTGACTCCGGGGCCTCCGGGGTGAGCGTTGCCCCTGCGGGAGTGATCAGCACGTAGGGCTTGAAGCGCACCATGATCTCCTCGTCGTCGACGATGCCGTCCACGCGAAAGACCAGCAGCGTCCGCCCCTGCAGCTTGTCGGCGAACATCTTGTGAAGCCCGTCGAGCCGATCGGGGGTCCAGGCCTCGGTCTTGATCACGTAGTTGGCGAGGTCGATGGCCTCGATCCCCTCGGCCTCGGCGGCGAACGGTTCTCCGGGCAGGTCCTGGAGCCGAGCCGGGCTCCAGTCGACGTCGGCGGCGGTGGTCTCGGGTGGAAGGCTTCGAACGACGGTTCGGGACCAGGGGCGGCCCGCCTGCGAGAACATCGGATAGATGGAGAACGGCCAGAATTCGCCGAGATGGGTCGCAACCAAGAGAACGTAGATTGTCAGTGTTACCGCGACGATTCGGATGCTGCGCGTTCTCGTGGTCATGGACCGGGGCGCACTCCCGCCGAAACAGGACAGAACGATACGGCATACCGGCCGAACGGCAAGCGCGAAGCTTGCGCGAGCTCCCGTCTCGGGACGCAATCTCGGGCGCACCACCGCCGTCGCGGGGCATGTCGCGGGAACACCCGAGAGGAAGCCTCGGGGGGCGATCCCTGCGCTACACTCCGCGCCTCGCCCGCTGGGCGTGACGAACCGGCAGCTTTGGCCCTTCCTCCGCCGCGCCGTCGACCCTCACCTGTCGAATCGAGCTCCCGGCCCCCTTTGGGGGCTCCAGGCGTCAGCGCCGATGGAGGAGGGGGGAGCGGTCGGGGAGGATGAAGGGGATGCAACGGGGCATCACGTCGAAACGGTAACGGGGGCCGCGGGTGGGCTCACCGTCGAGGTTGATGCTGATCTCCTCGTTCGACTCGACCTCGACCCACGGCGTCTTCCAGCGCAACACGACATCGTCGACGGCACCCAATCCGCCCACCAGCACGCGCACCGCTTCGGGCAGGCCGACGTCGCGGCTCTCGGGGAGCACCGCCACGTCGAACAGCCCGTCGTCGATCACCGCATCGGGGCACAGGATTACTCCGCCTCCCGCTTGTCGACCATTGCCGACCGCGAGCGCCAGGAAGTGACCGCTCCAGGCGAACCCCGGACCGCGGAGGTTGCCGGGACGCGCGCCGACCGTCTGCGGATGGGTGAGACCGGTGAGCAGATACGCGGCCTTGCCGAACAGGCTCTTGGCCGTGTCGGACGTCTCGGCCGCGGTTTCCGTCGCGAAGCCGCCGGTCGCCACGTTCATGAACCAGCGCCCGTTCGCCCGGCCCACGTCCACCCAGCGCGGTCGTCCCTCGAGCACCAGGCGGAGCGCGTCCTCGATCTCCAGCGGAACCCCGGCAGAGCGGGCAAAGTCGTTCGCGGCTCCCATCGGCAACAGCCCCACCGCCGGACGATCGCTCTCGTCGACGTCCATGAGCCCGGTCACGACCTCGTTGAGCGTGCCGTCCCCGCCCGCAGCCACGATGACGTCGGTGCCCGCGACTGCGGCGTTTCGCGCCAGCGCCACCGCCTCGCCCGGAGACCGACTGATCGCCAGCGACACGGCGCCACCGTGCCTACGCACCTGCTCGACCGCCGCGTTCAGATCGGCTTCGGCCGCTGACTTTTCGTGAGCGACGATCGTGAGCTCCACGGAGGGTTCGCCGACACCGAAGGCTCGCCGCGCGTGCATCTGCGTGAAAACCTGCGCCGCCAGGCTCGACTTGCCAGCACGCACCCCGCGCCCGACCGGGTTGTCGACGCTGCTCGAGCGCGGACCTCGCCGCTCGCCGTTTCGGCACGGAACGTTTCCGTGCACCGTGGTACCGCCCCGCCGACATGTCCGTGCGCCTTCGCATTCTCGCGGCCGCCGTGGCCCTTTCGGGGCTGGCGGTGCAGCCCTTCCGCTTTTCGGAAGCTCGCGAACGCGAGCCGAGCTCGGCGGTGTCGAGCGATTCGGTCACCGTCGTCGCGACCCACGAGCTCGACGTGGATCTTCACCGCCGCGCAGTCGAGATCCTGGAGGAGGCCCGACACCTCGAGGCCAGCCCCTGGGCGGACGCACGGCTGTCGCGCGAGGCGGTGGCGCTGTATCGACCGGGTGAAGCGAGGCCCGGCTACGTCGAAATCGGGGTGGAAGGTGCGTCGGGCGAGCCGCGCGGATTTCTGGTGCTCTCGACGGGCGAGCACGATGCACCGCTGATCCAGGCCGCGTTCGACGGACAGACGCCGACCGCCCGTCTGCGCGCGCGGGCCAAGGACGCCGCGCCGGCCAAGTACTACCGACTCGGGCACACCTACGTCGCCGTCGACGCGAACGGACGGATGATCGCCGAGGTCGGCCGCCTGCCGGGCAAGCTGGTGGGGTACGACGCGAGCTGGCTCGATCTCGAGCCGGGTGCCCGCCGCGGCTCGGCTCACTGGGACGACGCGAGCGGGTATCGAGAGTCGCTGCCGCAGACCACCTTCGCATTCGGGTTCGACGACTGGCCATCGTGGTCCGCCCTCGTAGCGGGCTATGCGACCAATCGCGCGCCGCTTCACGAGCGGGATCGTCGGGCGGCCCGTGCCGCGTGGGAGGCCGAGCGCTCGCTTCGAGCCAACGGAGAGACGCTCGAGGCGGGACAGTTTCGGGAGCTCCCGCTGCTTCCACGCGGCGGTGTGCGCTACCAGGTGCAGGGCGCGGGCGCGCAGTTCGTCGGCACGGTCCTCGCCGAGCGCGAGCTGGAGGGAGACACCGTGCTGCGCGTGTTCGTGGAGGACGTGAGCGAGACCGGCGTGCATCCGGTGGACATCGATGTCCGCTACGGAGACGGCACCCGAGAAGCGCTCCGGCTCAACGTCACGCAGAGCCTGCCCCGCGACGTGATGGGCGCCCCGACCCAGGCCAGGCGACCCGGCGACCCGGCGCCGCCCCCCGGCACGGGGGGCAGCACGGTCCGCGAGGTGATCGCGCCCTTGGCCGCTCCGGGGCTCGACTGCCGGAAGGTCGCGTTCGAGGCCGTCAGGGGCAACGGATACCTACGGCTGTCGGGTACGAGCATCTCGGGCGACGGAAACTTCCCCGATGGGAACGCCCTGTTCACCGTCGATTACACGGAAGGCGGGCGGATCAACCTGCGGGCCGCCAATGGCAAGTGGGTGCGCGCGGTGGGGCAAGGAGGCGGGGAGGTTCGCGCCGACGCAGCCAGCCCCACGGCGGAAGCCACCTTCTACATCTTCGAGAAGCGCGAGGCCCCGGGGTGGTACGGGCTTCAGACCAACGATCGAACGCACTTTCTGGTCGCGCACCACGGCAAGACGGTGGACGCGAGGGCCAAATCGTCGCGATGGTCGTCGTTTCGACCCGCGTACTGCGAGCCGACGCGTCTGCAGAGCCGCTGGGCCGGCAGCAGCTTCGACGATGCCTGGTCCAAGGTCCGCAAGTACAACCAGCTCCCGCCGCACACCGCCCCCAGCACGTCGCAATGCGCTAGCGGCTGCGGCGGCACGGCGTGGGCCATGCTCTTCGGGTTCCACGACTACGAGGCGTCGCTGGGGATTCCCAAGTGGGCGCCCCACACCGGGCTCTATCGTCGCGACGGCTCGAAGAGCGGACCCGACGAGGTGGCGCCCGAGTGGTTTCGCGACCACGGCGGCACGATCCGCCGGGGGATCGCCAACGTGGTGTGGGAGATCTCCAGCTACATGAACGACTGGTCGCTCGCCGGGTGCGCGCCGACCGGTGAGAAATGGACCGCGCCCATCATCATGGGACGTGCGCACAAGTACCTCGAAGGCCGGGTCAGCGGCCTCGCGCTGGGCTCGAACTACGACGGCGCCATGATTTTCACGCACGAAGGCAAGACGAACGCCCGCAAGGTGATCTTGCAGGGGCAACCGGTGGTGATCGGGATGCACGACCCGCTCCACTATCCGCTGGCCTTTGGCTGGCTCTCGACGAAGTACAGGGTGTGGGATCGCGGGAGCAAGCGGTGGTCCGAGCACGGGCAACGGGAGCACTTCGTGGTGCACATGGGGCACGAGGAACGCGCGGCGGAGATGGTTCCCTACGACACGTGGTTCCAGGGATGGCTGCGGGCCCCCGAGGTCGCTCACAGCAAGCCGGCGACGCCGGCGCCACAGCCACAGCAAAACACGCCGTCGGCTCCGCTGCCGACCCCCACCAAGCCGCTCCCCAAGCTTCCGGCGAACCCCACGCCCCTCCCCAACCTACCCCCACCCCAACCGATCTGGAAGTGATCGGCGGAACATCCGACGGCGGGGGTGGGAACCGAAGGCGGCGAGCACCGGGAGGCGATCCGACGTTCGGCGGTCGAGCGCTTCGGCGTCGAGCCCCTCCGGCCGTGCCGGCGATGCCGAACGCTCGAGCGCAAGCCCCCGCGCCGCATTGCGTCCTCGGACGGACCGACGGCCGTGATGTTCCCGGGGCCGGCGCTTCGACCCCGATGCGGTGGAGCCGGACGCTCGCCCCTGCTGCGCTGCCCTGCAGCACCGAGCCCCGGCCGGGTCTCGGAGAACGCCCGCGAGGCGACGACACTTTCCCCGCCTGTTGGCGGCGTTCTTCGGCACTCGAAACATGCTCGTGGCTTCTTTCGTCTCGCGCCGTGCCAGCGCTGCCGCCAGTCGCGTTCTCACCCCGCGCGACGTCTCCGAGATCCTGCTGGCATCGACGATGGTCGTCGATCTTCGCGTGCCAGGGTGAAGCCCGGCGAGAGCCCGACCCTCCACCGCCGGCCAAGGCCGGTGCGTCGACGGAGGTCTCCCCGACGGGTGCGGCAGAACGCAGCAACGATCGGGTCACGCCGGTCGTCGATCCGATCGATCCGGCGACCGAGCACACCGCGGACGTCGCGTCCGAGCGCGCCCCGACCCCCCGGCAGAACCGAGCGAACCCCTCCCCGAGGCCACGGCGCCGGCCGAGGACGAGGCGAATCCGCTGGCGGGCCTGCAGGCTCAGGCTGCGGCGCTGGACCTGCCGCCTCGCCCCGAGGTCTCGGCGCCGGTCGTGCCCCGCGTGATGGTGGGCGACTACGGCGACGTCTCGCCGGGTTGGGAGACCGAGACGGTCTGTCCGTACCTGGTGCGCTACGAGGGGATCCCGGCGATCACCGACGACGGCGAGCGCTTCGTGGTCGTCTACGACGATCCGAGCTCGGGCACGGACGTCCCGATCCGCCAGGTCGCGATCCAGCACGCCAAGACCGGCGCGATCGAGGCGTCCTTGGCCATCGACCCTGATGCGGGAAGATTGCGAGGCCGGCCATGCCGAGGTCCGCAAAACCGTCGAGGCGCTCGACGCCCGGATCGCGGCGCACCGGTGGCGCTCGCTCGCCCGGCTCGGCGTCGTGCTTTGGGACCCCGACCAGCGGACCTCTTACCAGACCGATCTGCCGCCCGCCGAACGCAAGGTCGAGCTGTACTACAAGAATGGTCACGTCATCGCGAAGGTCCCCGGGATCTCGGTCCTGTACGACCTCGCCGTCGACTGGAAAAATCCGCGCCCGAGCGAGGCCTGTGCCACCTGGCCGACCATCGTGAGCGCGGACGTGGACACCGAGACGGGCCGCACGGTGATCGGCCTCGGTTACAACTGGGCCGACGTATGCACCGACACCGGTGGACACTTCCACCGGGTCGACCTTCCCGCGAAGCTGCTGGAGGAAACGACCAAGCGCCCCCTCGACGACCCCTAGCGCGTCGTGAACCTCCACACCCAGGGGGAACGCGCCCGTTCGCGACCTGCCCAGGACGACCCCTGTACCGTCGCCACCCGGCGTGAAGCCGACCTACGGCGAGGCCGCACCGGATGCCCGCAGGCGCGAAGCCTTCGGGGCGCTGCAGTCCTGCGCAGTCGATACGTGAGGAACCACGATCGCCTCGCGGCCGACCCGGATGGCTTTCAGGCCGCACTCCAGGGTACGGGTCTGTACATCGCCGACGACTCCACCACCCGAGTGGTCAACGTGGCCACGATTCAGGCGCTGAACCTGACGGGTGCGCACCTGAACGTCCCCGGCGTCATGTTCCCCTCCTACGACGGAGTCGCGGCCGCGCCCGGTCGCGCCTACGTCAGCGTGAACGGCCTGTTGGGGGTTTTCGACATCACCGATGCATTCTCTCCGGTGCTCCAAGGGACGGTCAGCATCAAAGGTGGCGGGCGGCTGAGCGTCACCGACGACGAACACCTGGTGGTGACGCACTCGTCGGACGGGTTTGGGCTGTACGACGTCAGCAATGCCACCGACCCGGTGGAGGTCGGGACCGCGATCGTACCGCAAGCCAACATCGTGGCGCGGGACGTCGTGACGCACGGCGAGTACGTGTACGCCACGACCAGCAACGGCACTCGTCGCCGGACGAGCCCGTCGTCGCGCACGAGCTGGACATCGGACAGGGCCCC
>CAZYSW010000020.1:0-8896 GCA_964650105.1 uncultured Nannocystaceae bacterium | reverse complement strand
CTCGTCGCCGGACGAGCCCGTCGTCGCGCACGAGCTGGACATCGGACAGGGCCCCGCATACCGGGCGCACGCCGGGAGCACCTACCTGTTCGTCCTGCAGAACGGGAGCCTGCACCTCGTGGCCGACCTTCCGGGGTATTGCACTGCGGTTTGCGGCAACGGAACGATCGAGTACCCCGAGGCGTGCGACGACGGCAACGCGGAGTCCGGCGACGGTTGCGACGTCGATTGCACCCTGTGAAGGCCTGCACCTCCCGGCGGAGCCGAAAATCAGGGTGATCGTCGCGTGTGTCGGCCGCAGACACCACCCCCATGGCCCCCGCCCCCAGACGCTCGAGCACCACGTCGCGACCCAGCGCCGCCCCCCGCTCGAGCCCCACCGACGCCGACGCACCGAAATCGTCCGCAGCGCTCGTCTCCAGCAACGTATCGCCGGAAGACACGTCGTACCGAACGCGCCAATCGAGCGTCGGGAGGGCCCCCGGTCGGTGTCTGCGTCGAATGACTCGAGCTCCCCACCGATCGAACGTCGGCGCCGGGGCTCGGCAGGTCAATCGGGAGGGGCCGTGAGGTCGTAGGGGCAGTTGGGGCCGGTGCAGCGTTCGTTGTGGCGTTCGGCGGCGCGGGAGGTCTCGCCCGGGGGGAAGTCGTCGCGGAGGATGGGGGCGGCTCGATCCCAGTCGGTCGACAGCGACCATCGCGAGGCGAGACCCAAGAGATCGAAGTCGAAGTGCGCCTGGAGCTTGCGGGCGTTCTCTCGCAGCGCGTAGGCGCCGACCGGTTCGGTGCTCCGGGCGGCGACGTAGGCGATCTGCCGGCTGCTCTCGGCCCGAAACGCGTACCCGGTGGGGAAGACCTCGGCGAAGGTGTTGCGGTCGCTGTCGTACATCTTGGTGGTCTGATGCAGATTCGCGACCACCACGCCCCGGGGCGAAAGGTGCCGAAGCAGCGTACGGTAGTACTCCACGGTCTTGAGGTGGAAGGGCACGAAAACCCCGCGAAACGCATCGAGGAGGATCATGTCCCAGGTCTGGTCGCCCGCGGCCTTCTCGACGAACAGCCGCCCGTCGGCGACGTGCGTGCGGTAGCGGGGATCGTCGGGCACGTCGAAGTACTTGCGCGCTAGCCGGATCACCTCGGGATCGATGTCCACCGCGTCGATCTCGATGCCGGGGAAGCGCTCGAACAGGTAGTTGCTGATCTGCCCGCCGCCGAAGCCGATCATCAGGAGGCGCTTCACGTCGGGCTGCACGAGAAAGCCGGCCATCATCGTGCGCGTGTAGTCGAGGTCGAGGCTCTGCGGGAAGCCGCGATCGAGCCGCGATTCGATGTAGTAGGTGCCGTCGACGACGAAGTACATCGTGCGCACGGTCCCGCGCTCGGCGACCACGATGTGGTTGTAGGGGGAGATGGCCTCTTCGAGGATCTTCTCGGAAGCCGACGACGAGCCCCGGGCGCGCAGCACCGCCGTCCCCGCCGTGGCGAGAGCCGCAGCCACGAAGCCCCTTCGGGTCCAGCGCCTTCGTCCGCGGTGACTCACCCCCGAAGCCTGCCGCAGCCCCCCGCCGACGACCAGCAAATTTGGGGCCCGGCCCCAGGCGTGCCAAAGCTCGAAGCATCATGCGAGCCTCAGCCTTCTTCGGTCTCGTGGCCGCGACGACGGCCATGGGCGCCTTGGCGATGGGCGAGCTCGTCGTGTTGCCGGGACTGCAGGCCCAGTCCGCGCTCATCGATGCCAATCTCGCCAAGGCGCTGGCCGCACCGCTGCACTTTCGACTGTCGGAGGTCGTGCTCGGAGCCGCGCTGGTGATCGCGGCGGTCGGCCCTCGGCTCTTGCGATCGGCACCGGGTACGGCCTTGTGTCTGCTTCTTTTGGGCGGTGCCGCGGCACACCGGTTCGTGGTCCTGCCCGCGCTGTACGCCGCGTGGTCGCGCGCCGACCTGGTGGCGGGCCGTCCCGTCGAGCGGGTCCTCGCGGCCGAGAACCTGGCGACGCAGGAGCAGTGGGTCGCCGCCTCGCTGGTGGTCTGTTGTCTGGCGCTGCTGGCCATGACCGTCCACGGCTTGCGAGACCGCCCACCCGCAGCCCCCGAGCGGGCCACCCCGACGCCCACCGCCGCACCGCCGGACGAGCCCGCGCCTTCGACGGGCGTCGCAGCGCCCGTTTGACGATCCCGTCACGGGGAGGACGGGACCCTGCCGAGCACGATCCCCAAAGGAAGGCCCAGGCCCAGCCACACCCACCAAAAGCGGGTGCGCTGCCGGTCGAGCGCATCGTCGAGGGCGCGCTCGATCGCGTCGGGAGACCGCGCCTTGCCGGCCTGTACGGCCAGCGGTTTGGCCAACGCGTCGGCGAGCTCCTCCTCCAGACCGAGGATCACGTCGCGCTCGGTGCGTCGCATGACCTCGTAGGCGACGATGGTGCTCGCGGCGAACGAGAACACCAGCCCCAGCAGCACCGCGGCGATCGGATCGCGTCCCAGCAGGAAAGGTCGGGCGACGGTCTCGGTGGCGACGGCCGTGGCGGGCTCGGGCTCGGGCTCGAAGGCCGCCATCGACCCCGCGGCCTGCGGCGGGGACAGGCCCGCGGCCTCGAAGTCCACCTCCGGCACGTCGTCGTCGATCGCGGCGTGCGAAGACGCGGCGGCGGCGGGAGCCGGAAAGCCCGCGGCCCGTGACGCGGTCGGGCGCGCGCTCGTGTCGACGCGGGCCGCCACCCCCGTTCGCACGTCTTCGAGCCGCGCTCGCGGGCCGTCGCCGGGCGTGCGCGGGGCCCCGGTCGTACGCGCGGCGACGGGGGCCGGACCCGGGGGTTCGGGCGGTGCCGGGTCGTCATCGCCGAGCCGGATCTCCACGCTGTCGGGCGTCTCCCCGTCCAGCGTGGTGAGCATCCCTTCGCCGGACGACGCCGCCGACATCATGGCGTCGATCCCCGCGATGCCGGTCGGCTCCGGATCGGGCGTGCGCGAGGTGACGAACTCCCCGGCCTGCGACGCGGTGTCGCGCTTGCGGCTCCTGGGGCGGGTCGGCGTCGGTGCGGGCCGGCCGTCGCGGGCCGGGCTGCGGGCCGCAGTCGGTGCGTGGGGCAGCTCGGTGATGCGCGACGGCGTGGGACGGGAAGACCCGCGTATGGGAACGGGGGTGGGTCGAGCCCATCGACGCGGCGGTGCTTCGGGCAGCGGCTCGACGCGAGAGGGCGTCGGCCGACTGCTGCGACGATGTGAACCGTCGAAGGGACGTTCTTCGGCGTGCTCGGGCCGCCCCTGCGGACGCGAGGGATCGAGCAGCGGCTCGTCGGGACGCTTGCCGCGGCTCGGCACGCGCCGCGGCAAGGTCGGACGCGGGGCCGTGCCCGAGTCGTCCACGGTGAGATCGAGCGCTGCATCGTCGACCGCCCCCGCGCCGAGCGTGGCGAACTCGGGGGGCGGGGCGAGGGGGACGTGAGCCGTGGGCATGCCGACCGCGGGGGGCGGAGGCGCGCGCACGATCGCGCGTCGAGGATCGGGGTCGATGCGGTCGACCGCCGTGGCCTCGGGCATCGGGATCTCTCGCGTAGGACGCGTCCGACGATCCGGCTCGAGCAGCAGGCCGGCTCCGGCCGTCGACGCGCGCAGCTCGACCTCTGCCCCGAGGCCGCGCAAGACCGCGGCCGCGCGGTCGGCCTCGGCTGCGGGGAAACCCTCGTGCACCACGAGCTCGCCGCCGAGCAAGGTCATCTGGACGTGGCTGGACGGCATGCCGCACCGACGGGCGAGTTCGGCGGCGAGCTGCACGGTGCGGGCGTGACTCGCCTCCCGCACCCCGACCACCACGACGTCGAAGCGATCGGCCATCCGAAGGCGACTTTACGCGACCGCACGGTTTTTTGGGCGGCGATCGAGCGCACCGTATGCTCGGCCGGAAGGAAGATGGACGCGGGTTTCAGCCATCGTCGTTGCACCTCGACGAGCACGGGTCGGCGTGCGTGGGGCTCGAGCGTGCCGCCGACCCGGCGATGCGTGCCGGCCGGGGCGGGGGCGAGCGTGGGACGCATCGGCACGGCGCTGCCCGACGCCGCGACGGATCGTCCGCGAATGCGCAGCCACCGCCCCGTCGCGCATCCGCAAGACGTTCGAAGCACGGACGAGCAACGGCCCCCGGTGTCTGGCACGCACATTGCGACCGGGTTCGCGTTCGCGAGACCGTCGTGGTCGGGAGGAATCCGATGAGACGTGATGCGATCCGCGGAGCGCTCGGCGCCGCCACGCTCCTGGGCGTGCTCGGCTGGGCGATGTCGGCCGCGGCCAGCCCCGCGGTGGACGGCGTGCGCAACCTTTCTCTGGGCAACGTCGCTCGCTCCTCGTCGTTCGGCACGAACGCGACGCTCCTCAACCCGTCGAACATGGCGTTCCAGCAGGTGTTCGCGATCGAGCCCATCTACCAGCTCGCGATCCAGAGCCGAACGCACGGGGTCGGCGTGATCGTCATGGACTCGCTCAACAACCCCCGCGTCGCGTTGGGGCTCGGGTACCTGTTCATGCGCGGCGCGCCGCGGATCGAGTTCGTCGACGCCAACACGGGCGAAGAAGAGCAGTTCGACCTGTCGAGGTTCGGCCACGAGGCGTTCGCCGCCCTCAGCGTGACCATCGTGAAGAACTGGTTCTCGGTGGGCGTGAAGCCGAAGTACCAGTACGCGAGCCTCCGGTATCGCGACGACCTGGGCCGGGCCCACAACGCGCACGACCGGCTCAACTCCTTCGGCCTCGACCTGAGCGCGACCGCCAACTTCGCGGGGTGGGCCGCGCTGTCGGTCGTCGGCACCAACCTGGTCGGCAATCACTCCCCGTACTTCACCGACGAGCGCCCGCTTCGCCTCGACCCGCTCCCGATCGCGCCCGATACCCTGAGCACGGGCACCGTCGACGAGCTGTCGGACTATCCACTGGGCCTGGCGCACGGCCTGAGCGTGTTTCCGCTCCGCCACGCGAACTTCAGCATCAACTTCGACGGCACCTACGACTTCAGCACCTACCGCTTCGAGAAGCACACGCGCCTGACCTACGGCGGCAGCGCGGAATTCGTGGCGGGCCCGGTCCCCTTGCGCTTCGGCAGCTACTGGGACAGTCGCGGCAAGGGCAGCGAGGACGACCGGGTGTTCGTCGCGGGGGGGATCGCCTACGTCAAGCCCCCCAAGGTGGGAGGTGTGGGAGTGGACGTGGGATTCGGCTTCCGCCAGCAGGTTTACGGACCCCGCAAGGACACCGTCCTCGGGTTCAACCTCGGGATCCGGATCCACCCCGATCTGTGAGGCGCGCACGGGCGCGGGCCCGACCGCGGCGAGCGACGCGGACCGCCGTGCCGAGGTCGTGGGGCCGGGGTCGAGCGGCGAAACCGTGGCGCAGCCTGTATCAAACTCGACGGGCCGCGGGCGCGCGCGGAACCTTGGGTTCATCGAGTAGTCTTGGCCCCCCGTGGGGGCCTCGGTCGGCCAGGAGCGCCGCGACGTCGGCGTCGAAAACACCGACTCACCCGATCCGCTGGGCGATCCGAAGCCCGCCTCCGATCCCGCCGCGGAGGCGCGCCGTCAGCTCGACCTGCGCGACCGCAGGCTCGTTCGGCGGATCCGCGCCGGCGACCAGCGAGCCTTCGAGGAGCTCGTGCACCTGTATCAGGATCGGATCTTCGGCCTCATGCTGCGCATGATCGGCAACCGGCAAGAAGCCGAGGATCTCGCCCAGGACGTGTTCATGACGATGCACCGCGCCATCGGCTCGTATCGCGGCGACGGGCGCTTCTACACCTGGCTTTATCGAATCGCGACCAACACTTGCAAGAACCGGATCAAGTACCTGCGTGGGCGCAACTTTCATCGCAGCGTCCCCGTCGAAGAGACCCCCGAGGCCCATCACGACGACGCGGGCGGCCCCGCCGTCGCGCTGCAGAGCCAGATCGCAGGACCCGAAGCGATGACCGAGGGCAACCGTCTCGAGAAGGCGATCCAGACCGAGCTCGCCGCCCTCGATCCCGAGCATCGGCTGCTCATCGTGCTCCGGGACATCCAGGGGTTGTCCTACCTGGAGATCCTCCGCATCACCGGGCTTCAGGAGGGCACCCTGAAGTCGCGCCTACACCGCGCTCGCCTCGCCTTGCGCGATCGCCTGCGTCCCTATCTCGGATGAGCGTGCCAAGGCCACCCCGACGATTTACCCTGTAACACGAAGCTCCCAGGCCCCCATGGTCAGCCGCAACGAACAAAGCGCAGAGCTCATGAGCGCGTACCTCGACGCCGAGCTCGATGCGAGCGAATCGGAGGCCTTCGAGAGCTTTTTGGCCGAGTCTCCCGAGGCCCAGGCCGAGCTCGAGGATCTGCGGAAGATCGTCCAGCTCGTGTCGAGCCTGCCCGAGGTCGAGGCGCCCGACGACTTCTACGAGAAGCTCAACCGCCGGCTGCGTCGAAAGCAGCTCCTGGCCGACGGGCGGGTGGTCAGCCTGATGTCCCTGCCCTTCCACGTGCTGTCGATCATCGTGATCCTGACGGTCGCAGCCCTGTACATGATGGCCGAGCTCGAGCGGCGGCCGCAGTCGATCGAACGCGACGAGGTCCCCGAGACCGCGCCCGATCGGTGACCGAGCCCTCCGGGCTGGATGGGCCGAACGCGAGGGGCCCATTCGGCCCGCGGGCCGCTCAACGGGGCGAGTCGGCCGCCCGGGTCCCCGATCCAGGTGCGCGTCCGCTTGCACCCTGTGATAGAAACAGGGCGGATGGCGCGCGAAGTGACCCTTGTGGATGCCGGGCTGGGCAACATGGCAAGCGTGGAGCGCGCTCTCATTCAAGTGGGCGCCGCGGTGCGCGTGACCAGCGATCCGGATCAGGTGGCCCGCTCCCGCATGGTGGTGTTTCCCGGGCAGAGCGCCTTCGGCGCTGCGACGCAAGCCATCGTCGACGGGGCGATGGGTGCGGCGCTGCGCATGGTGATCGAGCGCGGGGACCCATTTCTCGGGATCTGCCTGGGCATGCAGCTTCTGTTCGATGGCAGCGAAGAGAACGGCGGGCGAGAGGGGCTCCACGTGCTTCCCGGCTACTGTCGGCGGTTTCCCGACGGCATGACCGAGGCGGCGGAGGCTGGTGCCGAGCAGCGCGAAATCGAGCCGGCACCCGCGGTCGCCGACCCGGAGGGCTCCCAGACCGCGGCGGGCGCGGCTCCCGCCAACGGAGCTCCGGCGCCGGCGGTCGAGACCGCCCCGACCGGACCGCTGCTCGGTCACGACGAGCTCGAAAACCTGTTCGCACCCACGCCCGCGGCCACACCCGTCCCCGCGCCGACCGAGGTCGCCGCCCCCGCGGGGGCGACCCTGACGGCATCGCCGATGACGAGCGCCGCCCCCGATCTCTCGACGATGGCGGCGCCGGCCGAACCGGCACCGGTCGTCCCGGCGCCGCCCCGGACCGAGCCGCTCGTTCGACACCTCAAGGTCCCGCACATGGGGTGGAACGACGTCGAGCCCACCGGGGATCACTACTACTTCGTGCACAGCTATTACGTCGAGCCGGCGAGACCCGAGGACGTGATGTGGGTGACGACCTACGGTTCGGTTCGCTTTCCGGCCGCGGTTCGGCGCAACAACGTGCTGGGGTGTCAGTTCCACCCCGAGAAGAGCCAGCGCGCCGGGCTGAAGTTCCTACGCGCGTTCCTGCTCGGGGGCTGGGGGTGATCGTCATCCCCGCCATCGATCTGATGGAGGGCAGGGCCGTACGCTTGCTCCAGGGCGAGCGCGACCGGGTCACGACGTACGCCGACGATCCGGAGGCGCTCGTCGAGCGCTTCGTGTCCGCCGGGGCTCGACGGATCCACCTGGTCGATCTCGACGGGGCATTCGCCGGCTCGCCGGTGCAGCAGGAGCTCGTCGGGCGCCTCGCTCGGCGTGCGCGTGGGCTCGGGGCCCAAGTGCAGACCGGAGGAGGGATCCGCGACGCATCGGCGGTTCGTGTGCTGCTCGAGCACGGAGCCGATTTCGTGGTGGTCGGCACATTGGCCGTGCGTGCGCCGGACGTGGTCGCCCGGCTTTGTGCCGACCATCCAGGACGGATCATCGTCGCGGCGGACGCTCGGGACGGCAAGATCGCCGTCGATGGTTGGCAGTCGACCAGCGAGACGACCAGCGAGGCGCTGGCGATCGCCGCCCAGCGCTGGGGTGCCGCAGCGATCCTGCACACCGACGTGGCCCGCGACGGCATGCAGACCGGACCCGCGATCGAGGCCACGGCAGCGCTGCAACGCAAAGTGGAGATCCCGGTCTTCGCCAGCGGAGGCGTGGCGCGCCTGACCGATCTGCAGGCCTGCGCCGCGGCGGGGCTGCAAGGCGTGGTGCTGGGCAAGGCCCTCTACGAGGGGGCATTCACGATGGAGGAAGCGCTCGGCGTATGCTGAAACGTCGCATCATTCCGTGTCTGGACATCAAGAACGGCCGCGTCGTCAAGGGCGTGCACTTCGGCGGGCTCCGCGATGCCGGGGATCCGGTCGAGGCGGCGCGCGCCTACGACCTGCAGGGAGCCGACGAGATCTGCCTCCTCGACATCACCGCCACGACCGAAGGGCGCGAAACGTTCGTGGACGTGATCCGGCGCGTGGCACCGCAGCTCTTCGTTCCGCTGACGGTGGGGGGCGGCATTCGACGCGAGGAGGACGTGCGCCGGCTCTTGGAGGCGGGTGCCGACAAGGTCGCGGTCAACAGCGCCGCGGTGGCCAACCCCAACCTGGTGGAGCGCCTGGCCAAGCGCTACGGCTCGCAGGCCATCGTGGGGGCGGTCGACGTGCGTCGGCTCCCCCCGCGACCGTCGGATCCCGAGCCGCTCTACGAGGATGTCCAATGGACGTTGGATGGAGACGTTGCTGAAGGCGATTACAACGGGATGGTG
>CAZYSW010000019.1:0-23791 GCA_964650105.1 uncultured Nannocystaceae bacterium | reverse complement strand
CTACCTACGCGTCACCCCGCAGCCCAACAAGTGAGGCGGCGGGCGTCGGCGATGCGCTCGATCTCGCCGAGCGCCTCCTCCAGCCGGCGCAGACCCTGGAAAAACCTCCAGGCCGAACGGGCGGGGTCGTCCGCTCCCGGCGTGCTCGACGAGGGTCGAGCGCGCCCGCGGGGCGGCCACCCGCCCGGGTCGTGAACGAGTCCGCGGGACCCTGCTAGATTCCACCCCCGTGACCCGCATCACCATCGTCGCGCTCCTCGCCGGAGCGGGCCTCGTCGCGTGCACCACGTCCACCTCGGACGATGGTTCCGCGGAGACGCCCGCGGCTGGAACCCCCGAGACGAACCCCACCTCGGAGACCGAGGCGCCCGCCAAGACGCCCGCGAAGAGCAAGCCGCGAGGCAAACAGATCCCTCCACCCGAGGACGTCGCGAGTCCCCCACCCGATGCCCAGAAGACCGAGGCGGGCGTGTTCTACAAGGTCCTGCAGCCCGGGACCGGAACCGTTCACCCCAAACCCAACGACACCGTCAAGGTCGAGTACACCGGATGGACCACCGACGGGGTGACCTTCGACACCACCGACGGTCGCGGCCCTCGTACCTTCTCGCTCGCCCGTGTCATCCCCGGATGGACCGACGGGATGCAGACCATGGTGGTGGGTGAGAAGACCCGATTTTGGATCCCCGAAGCGCTCGCCTACGCCGGGCGCAAGGGCGCGCCCGAAGGGATGCTGGTGTTCGACATCGAGTTACTGGAGCTCACCGCCGCTCCGGATACGCCGCCGGACGTCGCGGGCCCTCCGGCGGACGCCGAGACGACCGCCTCGGGGCTGGCCTACAAGATCCTGAAAAAGGGCTCGGGCGGGTCGCGCCCGCGGGCCTGGGATCGCGTCAAGGTCCACTACACCGGCTGGACGACGGACGGGAAGATGTTCGACAGCTCCGTCACCAAGGGGCGTCCCACCAGCTTCACGCTCGACGGGGTCATCAAGGGGTGGACCGAGGGTTTGCAGCTCATGAAGCCGGGCGACACCTATCGGTTCTGGATCCCCGAGACGCTGGCCTACGCGGGCAAGCCGGGCAAACCCCAGGGCATGTTGGTCTTCGACGTCGAGCTCTTGGAGGTCGAGGCCCTGCCCGAGCCCCCGCCCCCGCCCGCGGTGCCCGAAGACGTCGCGGGCCCCCCCGCGGATGCCATCAAGACCAGCAGCGGGCTGGCCTACAAGGTCCTGAAGAAGGGCTCGGGCACCGAGCATCCCACCGCGCAGAGCAAGGTCAAGGTGCACTACTCGGGCTGGACCACCGACGGCAAGATGTTCGACAGCTCGGTGACGCGGGGCCGCCCTGCCGAGTTTCCGCTGAGGGGAGTCATCAAGGGGTGGACCGAGGGGGTCCAGCTCATGGTGGTGGGCGAGAAGACCCGATTTTGGATCCCGTCCGAGCTGGCCTACGACAATCGGCCAGGCAAGCCGCAAGGGATGCTGGTGTTCGACATCGAGCTGCTCGAGATCCTGTGATCGATCGGTCGGCCCCGGCGGAGCGACGAGCGCCCGGGCGACCTGGGGCGCGAACGCGATCCCAGCGCGCCGGCCCGACCCCCGGCATGGCGCCGGTCGGAGCCCGGGAGTGTTATCGTGCGCCCGTGACGGCCGTCTCGATCACGCAGACGCCACGCACCTTCGACCGAATCCTGGGGCGGATCGACGACGGCATTCCCGGGCCGACCGTCGTCCTGGTCGGGGGGCTGCACGGCAACGAGATCGCGGGTATCCACGCCATCGGCCGGGTCCTGGATGCGATCCGTGAGCGAAGGACCGTCGTGTGTGGCCGCATCGTGGCCGTGGCGGGCAATCTCGGGGCCATCCACGCGCGTCGACGCTACATCGACGTCGACCTCAATCGGGGCTGGACACCGCCGTTTGGCCGATCGACTGCCGAGGATCGAGAGCGCGCGGAGCTGCTCGAGGTCTTCGAGCCGCTGCTCGCCGCCGCGAGCGAGCCCGTCGTGTTCATCGACCTCCACACCAGCTCCGGGAACGGCCCCCCATTCGCCTGCATGGCGGACGTGCTGCGCAACCGCCCGATCGCGTTCTCCTGCCCCATCCCGGTGGTGCTCGGGCTGGAGGAGGTCATCGACGGGACCATGCTCGGCTACCTGTGCGATCGCGGGCACGTCGGCGTGGCGTTCGAGGGGGGGCAGCACGACGATCCGGAAACGACGAACCGACTGGAGGCGATCGTCTGGGTGACGCTCACGGCCGCGGGCGTGCTCGAACGGTCGCAAGTCCCCGACCTCCCCGATCACCTCCACCGGCTGTCGCAGGCGACGCACGAGCTCCCTCGCGTGTTGGAGATCCGGTACCGACACCGCGTGGCGCAAGACGACGACTTTTGCATGCTGCCGGGCTTCGCCAACTTCGTGTCCGTCGCGCGCGGCACCAAGCTGGCCGAGGACCGGCGCGGCGAGATCAGCGCCCCCGAGGATGCGATGCTGATGTTGCCGCTTTACCAGGGCCAGGGCGACGACGGGTTCTTTCTGGCCCGCCCCGTGTCGCCGGTTTGGTTGGGCGTCTCCGCGGTGCTTCGACAGGCGCGTTTCGATCGTCTGCTGCGGCTTTTGCCCGGGGTCTCGCCCCATCCGACGGCGGACGACGAGTGGGTGGTCTCGACAGCGGCCGGCGCGGCGTTCATCACCGACGTCTTCCATCTGTTCGGCTATCGCAGAGTCCGAGACCGAGCTCGAAGCCTCGTCTTCTCGCGACGTTCGCCGGCGGTCGCGCGACCGGAGGCCCGCAGGTTCGATCCGTGACCACTCGCAAGCCCGTATCCACGGTGCATGGTTGCCGGCGGATGCCGGGCAAAGACCTCAGATTCGCCGGACTACGCCGGACCGGGAGGATTTCCAGGCTGCGCGACCGGGTCGTCGACCTCGTGCGTCCGGTGCCGGACAGCCCCCCTTCGCCGCTGGACCACACCGGTCTGCGGTACGAAGAGCACGTCTTCGTGTTCGGGGTGTGCGGCCGATCCTCGACGACCGCGCTGATGCGGATCTTGAACAGCACCCACCAGATCTGTGTTTGGGGTGAGCCGGGAAACTTCATCGTCGACGACCTCCTGCGGGTGATCCGCGAGCTGGAGGCCAAGGACGCGGGCGTCGAAAGTCGCATGCGCAAGGAGATCCTCCTCGACGCATTCCGCAAGCGCGATCACAAGCTGTGCCACGCCATGGCCTTCCCGGATCCGAGACCGGCCCTCGACCATCTCGTGGCCGCCCTGGTCGACCTGATCCGTCCGGCGATCGACGTTCGCAGGATGGGCTTCAAGGAGATCACCGTCCGCAACATCGAGACGCTGCGGACACTGTCTTCCTTGTTCCCTGCCGCGCACATGGTGTTTCTCTTTCGGGACCCCAACAAACAGTGGCCATCGGTCGAGCGGATGGGCTGGCCCCACCTCGCCACGCTCGACCTCTTCTTGGAGGACTACGAGCGCCTGGCGAACATCTATCTTCGGCACGGCGGGCTGTTCGTCGAGACGAGCTCGCTGCACGACCCCCAGCGCGTGGCCGGCCTCTTGCGCCGCCTCGATCTCGGTCCGTTCGACGCCTCCCTCATCGGCGACGGCGTCTTCGCCCTGAAGGAAAAGCGGTCCCTCCGAGAGGACGAACGCGAGCGCATCGAGTCCTCACGGGCGTTCGAGCTCTACGCGCGCATGCAAGCCGAAGAGCGTCGCATCTTCGGCCCTCCCGGGGCATGAAGCTCTCCGACGGTCGGTGCGAACACGCGCGGGACGGGGTCGATGCGATGCGTCTCAGGTGGAGGCGAGCGTGGACTGGATGCGAATCTCCGACGACAGCGTGCGGTGAACGGGGCACTTGTTCGCGATCTCCATCAGTCGCGCCCGCTGCTCGTCGCTGAGCGGGCCGACCAGCTCGATCTCGCGGTCGATGTGATCGAGCAAGGCTCGCTTTCCGTCTCCGCACGCGCGACAGTCGTCCACGTGCTTCTTGAAGTGGTGCAGGCGGCACACCGCATGCTCCAGCGGCCACCCCTGGCGGTCGGCGTAGATGCGCAGTGTCATCACGGTGCAGGCGCCGAGCGCCGCCAGGATGTACTCGTACGGCGTCGGGCCCTCGTCGCCACCGCCGACGTCGACCGGCTCGTCGATGACCTGTCGGTGGGGACCCACGGAGACCTCGGTGCGAAACCCCACCGCTGGACCTCGCACGACGACATGACGACGCTCCGTCGGACCGGCGCCGGAACCACTACCGGGACTCGACATTCGTACATCTTGCCACGACGACGCCACCTCGTCGCACGCTCGCGCTCGGACCGCCGAATTCTTCGAACCTCTGCTGCGGTCGACGAGCCCCCCGTCGGTGGCTGGGATCGAGGGAGCATGGCGCGAATCGTGCCGTCGCCGTGCCGGCGGTCGCGACCCCCCGATGGGGACGTGGGCCCCGCGTGCGGGGCGCTGCTATGCTTCGCGACGCCGTGTCCGAGGATCTCACGATAGGCGACCGGGTCGTCATCCCGGGAACCGATCTGACGTGGACGGCCGTGCGCGCGGCCGGCCCCGGCGGTCAGAACGTGAACCGAGTCGCGACCAAGGTGGACCTGCGCTTCGATCTCGCGAACACCGAGGCGTTGAGCGAACCGGTCAAGGAACGCCTGCGGCGGATCGCAGGCGTTCGCCTCGACGCGCAGGGACGCATCGTCATCGTCTCGCAAGCGACGCGCAATCGCATCCGCAACCTCGAGGATGCGCGGCGCAAGCTGGCGGACCTCGTCCGCGTTGCGCTGCCCGAGCCGAGGCGCCGCCGAAAGACCCGACCGTCCGCCACGGCCCGCGCGCGACGGCTGGGCGAGAAGCGTCGCCACGGCGAGAAGAAGGCCGCCCGCGGCCGGGTCCACGAGGACTGAGCCCGGGGGCCGGCGGTGGTGATGGCCGCACCCGCAGACGGTCGGGGCTTTGACAAGTGACTGCGGGTCGGCAAGGCTTCACCATGGTCGAACGACGGACCGAAGCCGCTGCCCGTGGCCCCGACCGCAGCGAAGATCCGGGACCGCGGATCGACGCGGTCATCGCCAAACAGCGGGCGTTGTTCGAATCGGGGGTGACCCTACCTCGCGCCTATCGGGAGGAGCAGCTTCGCGCGCTGATGCAGGCCGTGGCCCGACGCGAGGAGCAGCTCATGGACGCCCTGCGTCGAGACCTCGGGCGTCCGGACTTCGAGGCCTACCTGACCGCGGTGGGGCTGGTGCTCGGCGAGATTCGACACACGCTCAAGCACCTCGGGCGATGGATGCGGCCCCGCAAGCACCTCTCCCCGGTCACGATTCAACCGGCCATCAGCCGCATCCACTACCAACCCCTCGGCGTCAACCTGATCGTCGGCCCCTGGAACTACCCGATCAACCTGGTCTTGATTCCGCTGATCGGGGCGCTGGCCGCCGGAAACACGGCGGTGCTCAAGCCTTCGGAGGTCGCACCGGCCTCGGCGGCGGCGCTGGTCGAGCTCGTGGCCGACACGTTCCCCGAAGACCTCGTGGCGGTATTCGAAGGGGGGGTGGACGTCGCGCAGGCCCTGCTTCAACGTCGGTGGGACCACATCTTCTTCACGGGTGGAACCAAGGTCGGGCGCATCGTCGCACACGCCGGGGCCGAGCACCTGAGCCGGGTCACGCTCGAGCTGGGAGGAAAGAGCCCGACCATCGTCATGGACTCCGCGGATCTCGACGTGGCGGCGCGTCGCATCTGCTCGGGCAAGTTCATCAACGCGGGGCAGACCTGTCTGGCCCCCGACTACCTTCTGGTTCACGAGAGCATCCACGATGCCCTCCTGCAGCGGATCGCGTCCACCGTCCGCGCCTTCTACGGCGACGATCCGCAAAAGAGCCCCCACTACGGCCGGATGATCAACGACCACCACTTCGAGCGCGTCCGTTCGCTCATCGACCCCGACAAGGTCGTGCTGGGCGGCGACGCCGACCCCCGAGACCGCTACATCGCGCCCACGGTGATGCGCGACGTGGAGCTCGACGACAAGGTCATGGCCGAGGAGATCTTCGGACCGGTGCTCCCCACCCTGAAGATTCGACGGATCGAGGACGCGATCGAGATCATTCGTCGGCGCCCGAACCCCTTGGCGCTCTATCTCTTCACGAGCTCGCCCGAGGACGAACGTCGCATCGTCGACGAGGTCTCGTTCGGGGGCGGGTGCATCAACGCCACCGTCTCCCATTTCGGCGATCCCGATCTCCCCTTCGGTGGGATCGGCACCAGTGGAATCGGCAGCTATCACGGGTTCTACTCGTTCGAGGTGTTCTCCCACCGCAAGAGCGTGGTCAAGGCCGGCACCTTCCTCGATCTCGACATCCGTTACCCGCCCTACGTAGACCGCAAGATGGCCCTTCTACGCCGAATCCTGCGCTGAGGCCCCGTCGACGCGCAAAAGCGTGCTGCATCGACCGCGGGTCGGCTCGGGACCCGGTCACTGGACCAACACCGTCTTGGCCCGTGCCTGTCCGTTTCGCTCGTATCGGATCTTGAAGACCCGTGTCGAGCCGAGCGAGATGTAGAGCTGGAGCGCTTGCGCGTCGTCGGTCAGGTCGCGGCCATTGACGTGGGTGATCTTGTCCCCGGCACGAAACCCGAGGCCGGCCACGGCGCCCGCGGGTTTGACGGTCTTGAGCTTGTATCCCGAGAAGACGTCGTTGCGGACGGCGGGCACGATCTCGGCATGGGCCTCGAGGCGGTCGGGGGAGGCGGTGATCGCATCGAAGAAGCTCTCGCGAACGAAGCACTTCTCGGCGCTCTCGCACCAGGCCACGGCGCTGCTCGGCGGCTTGCTCGGTGTGCCTCGGGGCGCCGAGGGCCCGGCGCTCCCCCCCGAGGTCGGGCGCGTGCCGAAACCGGCGGTCGACGAGGGTCGGGTCTGGGGCCTGTCCGGTTCCGCGGCGGAACCGGAATCGGCGACCACGGCATCGTCGGTCGCGTCCGGCGTTGCGGGCGTGGCCTGGGGCGGGCGCACGTCCGCCAGGATCTCCCGCCAGGCCAGGCCACCGGTGAGCCGGTAGCTGTGCACGATCGACATCCCGTCCCGGTAGATGCCGACGCTGAGCTCGTTCTCGGCCCCTTCGAGGGCGCGCTCCATCACGTCGGGTTGGTCGAAGGGGATCTTCGCCACCGATTCGATGACGTCCCCCGAGCGCAGTCCGAGCGCGTGCAACAGCGATCCCTCGGGGACGGATGCCACGAGAAATCCGCGCTGCGGTGCGCCCTCGGTGCCGTCGGACGTCCACGCGGTGAACGTCGGGTCGGCCCCGCTTCGGACCCACTCGAAGACGGTCGCCGCGACGAAGGCATCGATCCGATAGGTGAGATCCGATGCCTCGGGCGCCCGGATGCCTCGGGCCGCGGCCGCCTCCCAGGCCGACGACGGTGGCCCTCCGACCGGTGCCGCCTCCGTCGCGGGCTGCGTCGGGCTCGTCGAGGGCGAGGGCGTCACGGTGTCGACCGAGGGCGGCTGTTCGGTGGGCGGCTCGGTTCGTCGCTCGCAGCAACAGACCGACAGCAAGCACGCCATCCACGTTCGTCGCATCGCCCGACGATGCTACCAGCCCGTCGCGGCGCGCGTGGTGAAATGTCCGGCGTGCGACGGCACCGCTTCGAAGGGGCCTGCGTCGCAGGGATGCCGTGGTCGTGATCGACAGCGCCGTGACGACGCCGAGAGCCTCGCGGGCACCGCTCCCGCTGCGAGCCGGCCCCCCGAGGCCCGGGCAGCGGGGAGCCGGCTCGCTTCACGGCGACGGGTCATCGTCGCCGGGCCCGCTCCGCGTCTGACTGCGAGCGGGTCGAGACCCCGTGGAAACGGTTCCGCATCGACGCGCCATGTCGAGATGGCTCGCGCGCTCGTCGAGCTACCTCGAACGCCGGCCGCCTTCGTCCTCGCCGGGGCCCTGGGCTTCGACGTCCACGCCTTCGCCGGGGGGATAGGCCTCGTCCTCGAGCTGGAGGTTGTTCACCACGCGCTCGACGCCCTCGACACCACGGGCCAGGCGCTCGGCCTCCATCCGGTCTTCTTCCTTCTCGACGATTCCGGTCAGGTACACGATGCCGTTCTCGGTATCGACGTCGATGTTGAAGGCCCGGATGTCCGGATCCACGGCCAGCTTCGACTTCACTTTCGTGGTGACCCAGGCGTCCCAATCCGGTCCGCTCCCCGCGCCTTCCCGCATGAGTTGAATCTGATTGACGACGTCGCGCACCCCCCGCGTGTTCCGTGCGATCCGCTCGGCCTCGTCCTTTTCGGCCTGCGTCTCCACTTCCCCGCGGAGGTGGACGACGCCTTGCTCGGTGTCGACGTCGATCTCGTACTTGTCGACGTCCGGATCGGCCGCGAGCTGTGCGGCCACACGCGCCGTCGTCCCCGCGTCATCGACCGACGACGTCACGGGTTGAGTGGTGGAACAGGCGACGGTCAGCGCCGGCACCGCCAGGCCGAGCACGGCCACGGCCATCGTCTTGCGAAACTGCATGTGAAGATCTCCTCTGTCTCGTTGTTTCGCGGTGGAACCCGCCCTCGTTTTTCGAGCGATCCGAAGACCCACGGGCCCCCTCGGTCGGGGCTTGGACGTGCGTTCGCCGACCCCGATCGCCGCCTACCAACCGGCGCGGGCCCGTCAAGGAAGGCATGCGGGCCCGTCGCATTGCACGAACGACGCTCAGCGAAGCCATCGATACAGCGCGTAACCACCGACGGCAGCCGCGGCCACGCTCATCAGCGGACGCCTGCGCAAAAGCTCGAGCGCCCCCACGTCCGCCATGATCGTGGACCACCTCGACTTGGTTCGTCTTCGACGCATCATGTCTCTCCTTTTCGTTCGACGCGCTCACCCAGGTGCGAGCGCCGTCGCTGGACAGCGCTACGCCGCCAGCGCCAGGTGGCAAGCCCGACAGCGTGCGCGAGATCGTGGGGTGCTCGGCGTCCCCGGCCGAAATGGCCTCGCTGTGGCAGCACGGCACGTCGTGCCCCCTTCATCGCCGCTTTCGAGGGGCTCGCAGCGAGGCACGACGTTTGCACCGTCCCTCGCCAGGAGATCACGCGGCCTCGGCCGCCGGTTCGTTCATGCGCTCGATGTCGCTCAAGCTGGTGCTCGCTTTGGGCGCCATCTCGTTGGTCCCCGTCCTCGGGCTCGCTGCCGGCGAGCCGAAAGGTCGGAAGATCCAGGTGCACGCGGTCGACGGACCGCACGGTCGAGCGCATCGGGCGTCGACCATCGTGGACACCGACGTCTATACGGCTGCGGCGGTCATCCTCGACGGCGACGCCTACGTCGAGTGGATGCCGGGGATCACGGCGTCGCGCTTCGTGGACAGCTTGCCGCCCTCGCGGCGCTACCTGTACCTGCGCAATCGCGGAGAAGGCCTGGTGGAGGACCGGGACGTCATCCTCCGCTACGACGTGGACATGCGGGCGCACGACATCGTGATCTCCTTCCGCAACGTCCAAGGAGACGTGAACCTCGACCGCCAGGGCGCAATCCAGATGGCCGAGCTCAGGGGCGAGTACGTCCTGTCGCCCCTCGACGACGGGCGCACCGAAGTCGCGTATCAGGTCCGCGTCGACCCGGGCGGCTCGGTCCCGGCGGCCCTCGCACAGCCCCGGATCCGTCGTCGCGTCAGCGACACCTTGTCGCGGCTCGCGACGAGGATCGAAACGTTCGGGGGCCGCTACGCCGACGTCGCCGAGTACTGGAGGCGAGAGCACGCGAAGGCGCGGCGATCCGACACGCTCGCCGCCGAGCCGCCCCCCACCGCACCCGCAGGAAAGTGACCATGGCCGCGCGCACCGATCCGCCCCCCGAAGCGCTCCTCGCCCTCGACGAGTGGAGCTGGTCCTCACCGCGAGCCCACGAGCTGGCGCGCGAGCTGTGCCTGGCCGTGGCCGAGGCCGAGCGCTACGAGACGAGGGCCGACGAAGATCCCGTGCGTCTGCTCGACGCCACCGGCCAGTGGCAGGTCGCCTGCGAGCTCGCCGAGACGCTCCGCCGCGAGCACCCCGGCCCGCTGCCGGCCGTGGTGGAGGACGCGCTCGCGGCCGTCGACGCCGCCGGCGACGTCCGGCTGGTGTCCTCCGAACCGAGCTCACCCCAGCCATGAAGGGCCGTGCGTCCGGCTCGTTCGGCCACTTGCGTGCGGATCCGGCGGGGGATCGGAAGCGAGGCGCGAGGCGACGACAGCGTCTGGGGCCGTCCCTCGCGTTGCTCGACGCTCGAAAGGCATGCCCGAGCCGACGCCGACGCCGACGGCGTGCTCACCCCCGGCGTCTCCGAGCCCCTGCTAGGGATCGAGCACGAGTCGCCGCAGCCGGCGAGCGTCGTGCACTGCAGCGGCCCGGCGATCGTTGTTGAAGTAGGCGTAGACGTCCCGGCCCGCCCCCAGCTCGGCCCGGATTCGACGGGCCTCGGCTGCGAGCTTCTGCGGCGAGTAGGAGCCCCCGTACGCGACGCCGTGGAATCGAAGGTAGGTCCACCCCGCCGTCGGCACCCGCGGATGCCGGGGCAACAGATCGTGAACGACCAGCGCGGCACGATGCCGCTCGAGGACCGTGTAGACGTCCGGGTGCAACCAGCTCGGATCCCGGAGCTCCACGGCCCAACGGTGCCGTCTCGGGGCGGCCTGGAGGAAACGATCGAGCCGCTCGGCATCGACCTTCCATCGTGGTGGGAGCTGCACCAAGACGGGACCGAGGTGCGGCCCGAGTCGTTCGGCGCGCTCGAGGAACAGCCCGATGGTCTGTTCGGGATCGAGCAGGCGCTTGAGGTGCGTGCCGTACCGGCTGAACTTCAACGCGTACAGAAATCCGGCCTGAGCCCGAGCGCGCCAGCGATCGAAGACCTCGCTCGACGGAAGGCGATAGAAGCTGGCATTGACCTCCACCGTGTCGAAGGTCGCCGCATAGAACGAAAACCACTCCCGACGCGCAAGGTCGGGCGGATAGAACCGCCCCTTCCAGTCCGCATACTCGTATCCCGACGTGCCGATGCGAAGCCTGCCCCGACGACCCGGCACCGAACCTCACCGCGTCGCACCGGACGCGGCGTCCACACGGAGGCCGACGTCGCCGCCCAGCCGCGGTGAATGGCCGGCCTCCAGCGCGGGCGTTCGATGCGGGAAGGGAACCTTCAGGCCCGCGCGGTCGAAGGCTCGTTTGATGGCGGCGACCACCTCGTCGCGAGAGGCTCGGAGCTCGAGCGGCGTGGCCCCACTCCACCAGGCGACCTCCAGCTCCAGCCCCACGTCGGTGAACGATCGCGCGAACACCTGCACCTCGTGGCGTCCATCGACGGACGTGCACGCCGCGACCGCCCTCGCGATCAGGCGCCGTGCCCCGTCCACGTCCTCCTCGTAGGGCACCGTCACGGCGATCTCCTGTCGACGGCGATCCCGCCAGGTCAGCACCCGCACTGCGCTCTTGTACAGGGTGGCGTTCGGGACGACGACCAGCTCGTCGGTGACCGTCCTGAGCAGGGTCATTCGGATCCAGGTGTCCTCCACCTCGCCCTGCAGTCGCTCGTTGCCCTCCACCATGATGTAGTCCCCCGTCTCGAAGGGGAAGCGCCAGAGGATCAGGACTCCTGCGAAGACGTCCTCGAGGATGTCCTTGAAGGCCAGCCCCAGGGCGATCGAGGCCAGGGCCACCGCGGCCAGCACCCGAAAGAACCCGACCTCGGGGAAGACGACCACCGCGGCCGTCGGGACGCACGGCACCCAGACGGCCGCGTGGGCGAGCTGCGAGAACAGCTCGCGGAGACTGGCCCGCAAGCGCGTTCGGGTCAGCACCCGCCGAAGCACGGCACGCGTGCCCCGGGCCAGGATGGCCGTCGACACGACGACCACCGCGGCGGTCGCCAAACGTGGCACGTGGTCGAGGAACACGTGCCAGAGGTCGGCGATGGACGTGGCGAACTCCAGCCACGTCGGGCCGGCCGCAATCTCGGGCGCGCGCCACATCCGGGCACGATCTGAACCGGGTCGGCACGCTGTCAATTCGCCATGCAGCCGATCCGCTGCCGAATCGCTTCGGCACGCGCTTCGGCAGCTCCGGCCTCGGCCTCCCGCGCGGTCGCGCGCAAGACCGCGACCTTGCCTTCGAGGACCTCGATCAGCTCGGGGTGCTCGCGACCCAAGATGGACTCTCGCAGCTCCATGGCGCGTGCAAAGGCCTGCTCGGCAGCGCCGAACTGGCCTCGGCCCAGATGCGCCTCGCCGAGCGCGACCCAGCCGTCGGCGAGCCGAGGGTGGGACCGCCCCAACCCCGCCCGCAGCATCTGGAGGCACTTCCGGGCGGACCGCTCGGCCTCGGCGTACTCGGACCGGGCGGAGTGAATCCGGGATGCGATGGCCAGGATGGCCGCACGGCGGGGATGCTCGGCGCCCAGGCATCGGTCGGCCAGCGCCGCGGCGCGCTGCGCCTCTCGGTGGGCCTCTCGGTGACGACCCTGCCGGCGCCGGAGCTCGGCGAGGCTCTCGTGCAGGGCACAGGCGATGGTCGAGGTGCCGTCTTCACGCTGATCCAGGTTGCGCAACACCTTGCCGTAGCACGCCTCGGCCTCGTCGAATCGCTCGAGGCAACGCGCGAGCCACCCCAGATCGATGGCCAGCGCCGCCTCCTGGATGCCGTGCCCGTCGTCCTCGCCGATGAGCGCCTTCGCTTCGCGGTACAGCTCGGCCGCCCGGGCGTAGTTGCCCAGCGTCATCTCGACCGCGGCTTTCCCCCGGAGGGTCTCGACCGCGAGCGCAGACGTGTTGCGCAGCCGCCCCCGCCGGTCGCTCTCGTCGTCCCCGACCCCGGCCGCGGACGCGATGATCGAGGCACGCATGAAGAGCCCCCGCGCCTCCTCGTAGGCACCGCGCTCGTACACGGTCCAGCCCAACCCGAGCAGGCTGTAGGCGACGGCTCTGTCCAGTCCCCCGGTGGTGGACGCCAACGCCGGCCCGGGCACGCGGTACGGGGAGTCCGAGCCCGGCATGCCCGCGGTGGGTCGCTGCGCCACCTCCAGTGCCGCGTCACGGAATTGCTCGTGGATCGCCAGGGCTTCGCGGAACAACTGTTCGGCGACGGCGTAGTTGCCCGCGTGGTGATGCACCCACGCGAGATCGTCGAGGATCGAGCGCACCGTGTTGTCGTCCGCGCCGGGCGCGTCGCCGACCAAATCGAGCGCGCGCTCGCAGAGCTCGATCGCGTGCTCGTGCCGACCATCGAGCGAGTGGTGATGCGCGACGCGTCGGAGCAACCATGCGACGTGTCCGGCCCACGGCGCCGGGACGCGGTGGTTGAGCCCCTCCAGCAGCTTGTACAGGTACTCGTCGGCTCTCGCGTGCTCGTGCAGCATCGAGTTGACCGCCGCGAGGCTGTAGTAGTTGAGCAGCACCTCGGGAGCGGCCGGGGGGAGCTCGCGTTGCACGATGGCCAGCGAGCGTTCGTAGAGCGCACGGGCCTCGGCATAGCGACCGCGTACGAGCTTGGCGTCACCCTGATCGCGCAAGACCAGGGCCGGGGCGTAGCGCCGTGACAGCGAGCGCCACGCGAGCGCGGCAGTCGACAGCAAGGCGGTCACCATCACCACGAAACCCAGCACGGGTTTGCCGGCCTGGATCGAGATCAGAAACAGGCCGAGCAACGTGAGCGAAAACGGGATCCGGTACAGGGCAGCCGCGCGAGTGCGGGTATGAAGCGGCACGAGAGCATGTTCCGCTTCTGCTTCCGAGCCGGCTTGCACGACGTTTTCATTTTGGCAGAAAGGCCAGCCGGTCCACCAGCCTCGTCGTCGCGCCGTGTCTGCGTCGTGGGGCACGCCGTGGCCGGAGCCGCGCGCGCCGTTTGCACTCGGCCAGCACGACGTGTAACCAGGGGGAGGCCGACCGGTTCGATGCGCCGGCCCTCACGCGAGCCGTGGATGCGTTCGCGTCAGCGGGGAGGCACCAGAAACGAAACCGCCCAGACCTCGGCGTCCCGAAGATCGGTGATCGTCCGGAGAATTTCGGACACCACCGCGGCATCGCGGGGATCCACCCAGCCGAGCACGTCCGCCTGCAGAGCGCCGAGCGCCGTGACCAACGGCGACTGCACCCGCCCCAAGCTCGCGACGATGTCGCGCAAGGTGGGCTCCGGCGGATACACCTCGATCGGGGCGTCCGGATCGAGGCCGCCCAGACGGCGGGCTTCCGCGAGGGCATCGTCCAGGCCGCCGAGCGCGTCGACCAGCCCGCGCTCGAGCGCCGCGGCGCCCGTCCACACCCGTCCCTGCGCGATCTCCTGCACGCGCGCCCGATCGAACGAACGCCCCGCGGCGACGCGATCGATGAACGTGTCGTAGGTGGCCTGCATCAGGCCCTGCACCAGCGCCCGTTCGTCGTCGTCCCAGCGTTGGAGCGGCAACCACATGTCGGCGTGCTTGCCTCGCGCGATGTAGTACGTGCGGACGCCGATCTTCTCGAGCGCGTCACCGAGCACCAGCTTGCCCCCCACCACACCGATGGATCCGGTCAGCGTGTCGGGACGGGCGAAGATCTTCTTCGCGCCACAGGCGATGTAGTACCCACCCGAGGCCGCCACCGCGCCCATGGACACGACCACCGGCTTTTTGCTCGACAGCGCGTCGACGGCTCCCCAGATCTGCTCGGACGCCAGCGCGCTGCCCCCCGGAGAGCTCACCCGCAAGACGACCGCCTTGACCGCGTCGTCCTGCGCGAGGGCGTGAAGCGCCGGGACCAGCGTGCGCGACGCGATCTCCTCCCGCGCGCCGATCGGTCCCCCACCCTCGCCGTCGACGACGTTGCCCACCGCGTAGACGACGGCGACGTGGGGCGCCGACGGGCGTTTCGGCGGCAAGATGCCCAAGAACCGCTGCAGCCGCGCGAAGTCCCGAAACGGGCTCTCTCGTGATTCGAGGCGCTTCCAGGGGGCGTTCCCCGTGCGGTCGAGGAGGTAGTTCTCCCAGCTCGCGATGGCGTCGACCAGCTTCGCCTCGATCGCCGCCTGCCCGACGAATACGCCGACGTCGATGGTGCGCTCGGCGTCTTGGGGCGACAGGTGTCGTCCCTCGACCATCCCCTCCACCAGGGTTCGATGGCTCTGGGCGACGACGGCCTCCAGCGTCTCTCGGGTCTGCGGCGACGGTGCGTCGAGGGTGAGGGGTTCGGCGGCACCCTTGTAGTCGCCGACATGCAGAAAATCCGCGTACACGCCGAGTCGGTCCAACAACCCCCGCACGTGAATGGAGGTCGCCAAAGGCCCGGTGACGTCGACCTGGCCCAAGGGCGCGAGCCCGATGTCGTCGCAGACCGTCAGCACGTAGTAGGCCGCGTTGGCGATGCTCTCGGTGTGGCACAGAAGCTTGCGATCTCCGTCGCCCTTGAAGCTCTGCAGCGACGCACGCAGGTCCGCGGCGGTGGCGAAGTCCAGCGCCGACCTCGACATCCTCAGCACGAGTCCCTGCACGTGCGGATCGTCGGCGGCCTGACGCAGGCGCTCGTCGACGGAACGCAACGGGACGATGCGCTCGCCACCCCATAGCGAGTAGCTGTCGAGCTCTCCGATCGGCGCCGACAGCTCCAGCGTCAGCCAGTGCGGTGCATCGGGTTCGAAATCGTCCGACTGCCGCTTTTCCTCGTAGGGCCCGGGCTCTTCGAGGCCCTGGGCGAACATCCGGGCCAGCGGGGGCATGTCGACCCCACCGCCGCCTTCGCCCCGCTGGCCGGGGGCGTCCGACCCGGCATCCCCCCCGGGCGCTCCGCCCCCGCAACCCAGGGCCAACATCCACCCGAACCCGAGCCAGCTCGACCGACGGCGCCTCATCTTCGTCCTCGTACACGGGAGCGGGGCGAAGGTCGAGCCAATTCCACCTTTGTGTTCGGGGCCACGGCGAGCGAGCATGATCCCATGCGACGCCGAGGCATCGCGATCGCCGTGACCGTGACGTTCGCGGGCGTGGCCGCTTCCCTGGTGCTCGCGCGGCCCGAGGCCGCCCACGCCCCCTCGCCCGACCCTGCGCCTGCGGCCGCGTCTTCTGTCGCCGCGCCGGTGGGCCCCGGGGTGGTCCTGCCCGCGGATCGGGATCGCCTGCGCTCGATCCGATGGCTCGCCGCCGCCTCGGGAGGTACCCCGGAGCTCAACCAGGTCTCGATCGAACAGGATCTCGCGCTGGCGCGCGAGGTGCTGGGCGAGCCGGGATACGTCCTGTTCGCGGCCGGCCCCGACGCACCCACGGTGCAGGTGCTCGACCCCGAGCTCGACGACGACCCGGTGACGCGCACGCTGGCCGACCTCTTCGCGCCTCGCGGAGGACGCTCGGCGACCTACCGGCCTCCGGCGCTCGCCGTCGACGGTCCCGCCACCGCGGAGCGGGTTCGCACCGCGCTGCGACACGCGACGGCGGGCGGGGACGTGCCGTTAGTGGTCTACATCGCCGGTCACGGCAACATCGGCGAGACGCCGCTCGACAACACGATCGGGTTTTGGGCCCAGTCGTCGTTGTCCGTCCGCGAGCTCGGCGAGGTGTTGGAGGCCGCCCCGCGTCCGGTCCGGGTGGTCGTGACGACCTGCTACTCCGGCGGTTTCGCCGAGCTGGCGTTCGAGCGCGCCCACGAGGCCGCCGGGGCGACCACGCGAGATCGCTGCGGGCTGTTCGCGACGACCTGGGATCTGGAAGCGTCCGGGTGCGACCCGAACCCGGATCGCTCGGCTCAGGAGGGCTACGGCCTCCACTTCCTCAACGCGGCCCGGGGCCTCGACCGAAACGGCGAGCCCCTCGACGCCAGCGCGATCGATCTCGACGGTGACGGAGCGGTGTCGCTGCTCGAGGCGCACACCCGCGCTCGCATCGCCTCTCGAGCCGCGGACGTTCCGACGACGACCTCCGAGCGATGGCTACGGCACGCCGCGCCCGACCGAGGGCCGGCGACCGACGTGGACCTCCCCGAAGAGCGCGCCGTCGTCTCGACATTGTCGAAGATGCTGGGTCTCGAGCACGACCCCAAGCAAGCCAGGCTCGCGCTCACCCGGCTCGAAGAGCGCATCGAGGGCGAACAGCGGCGGCTCGACCAGGCGCAGGCGGCCGAGGACGCGGCGTACCGGGAGGCCGCCGCCGACCTGTTGGCGCGGTGGCCGGTGCTCGACGATCCGTGGCATCCGCTCCACGCCCCGACCCTGCAACGAGACCGGCAATCGATCGCCGAGCACCTCGAGACGTCCGCCAGCTTCCGGCGATGGACCGCCGCCCGCGACGAAGTCGCCCGCATCGACGAAGCGATCCTCGAAGCGCGGCGACGCGCGGCGCTCTACGAGCGACTGGTTCGAGCCCTGGACAACGTGGCGCTGGCCGGGCGCCTGCGGGCCCGCGGTGGGGCGGCCTGGGAGACGTACCAGCGACTGTTGGCCTGCGAGCGCACGAAAGTCGGCCCGGCGCCTCGGTGAGGCCGTCCGACGCGAACGTTCGTCCGCCTCGACGCATCGGCCATGCACTCGTCGATGCGCGAGCCTTTGTCGCCGCGCGGCAGAGCGTGACGGCAGGCGTTCGTGACCCCTCGACGCCGCGCCCCCCCGTTCGATCCCGCCGAGCCGGATCGTTCGGTTCGACGCGAGGGGCATCGGCGAGCCCGCGAGGCGCGGCTCGGCGGGTGCGGTGAACGGCTGCGGTATCGTGAAGGCCGCATGGGCGGCACCTCGACGCGACTTCGTGGGGCGAAGGCTCGGGTCGGCGTCCGGTGGGCGGCCGTCGTGGCGGTGACGCTGGCGGGGGTCGACGCCCAAGCGGCCGTGGGCGTGGTCAGCCGGGTGGAGGACACCACGCCGGCGCGCCTGCAGGGGTTGCACGCCATCGTGAGCGTGGTCGACGAGACCGTCGAGCTGCACCTGCTGCCCGATGTCGAGACCGACCTCGATCCGGTGGCGCTGGTGATCACGACCCCCGCGGCGGTCGAGGTTCGCCCCGGCTCGTTGGAGCTCCACGACGGGCTGCGTCGAGCCACCCTGCCGACCTTCGAGCTCGAGACCGTGGAGGGGACGTGCAGCGCGCCGAGCGGCCCCGCCGGGCCCCCCGAGCTTCCCGGCGCCACGCACACGAGCGTGTCGTCGACCTGGCCCTTCCGGGTGACGGCCCTGTCCGACGCCCAGCAAGCGCTGCTCTACCTCGATGACCGGGGATGGGACACCGCGACGCTGGCCGACGCGATACCGCTCGACCAGGCGGTAACCGTGCTCGAGTACGGCACGGCGGCGCAGGGCACCCAGCGACGGTTTCATCCCGTCGCGATCCGGTTCACGGCGACCGATCCCGCGCTCGCGCTGGACGTGATGGCCGCCGCCGCGGGCGACGTGGTGGAGATCGACCTCCACGTGCTCGCGAACGGCCGAGGGGTGCCCGTCGAGCTCCCCGTGGCCTACGTCGACCGGCTGCGGGTCGACTGGACCCGACGCGGCCTCGACTACCCCGCTCGAATGCACGAGGCGCTCGCGGTCGCCTCGGCCGAACGTCGAGCCCTGGTGGACGAGTCGTTCGACGCGGTCGAAGCCCTCGACCTCGACATCGCCCTCGACGCGCGTTGGCACGCACCGTCGTACGTCCCCCTCGAGTGGCTGGAGGTCGTCGAGGCCCTGAACGCGCAGGGGCTGATGCGATGCGATCGGCTCGGACCGTGCGTGTTCTTGCACCCGCGCATCGAAGAGCTCCTCGAAACGCACTTGCACCTTCCGCCCCAGGTCGATCGACAGTCCTTGTATCGCTGCCCCGAGTGCTGGGCGGAGTCGGGCGTGCTGATCGCCTGGGATCCCGTTGGTTTCGCGGCGAGCTTCGCCGAGCACGTGGTGGGCGCGGCCCAGCGCGCCCGCGCCGTCGTCGCCCGAGCGTCCCACGTGACGCGCCTGGCGGGCATCGTTCCCCGTGACGCGCTCGATTTCGATCTCCGCTTCGCCGTTCGCCCGGACGCGAGCGTGTCCGATCGTCGGCCCGCACGGATGCTGAAGCGGTGCGGGGGCGACCCGGTCGTGACCCTGCCCGACGGACGCGACGTGGTCCTGCCGGACGGGCAATGGCCGGACTTCGACGGCTTGCCCCCCGCCGAACGGATCGTCCGGTTCGACGAGCACGGCGAAGAAGATGTCGTCCTCGACGTGCGCGCGGCCATCGACGAGGCCCTCGCCCGCCACAACGCGTCCGCCGGCTGGCCCCCGTCGAGCGGGTGCCGCATCGCCTCGGCGACCGGTCCGTCGCTCCTGCCGCTCTTGCTGGTCGCCGCCCGTCGACGACGGGAACGGTCCGCCGCAGGCGCGGGCTCGCATCCGGTGCTCGGACGGCGCGGCCCAAGAGGTCACGCAGCGAAGCGGCCCAGTCCTCCAGGCCGCGCAGCGTCGACTCCAGCACCAAAGGCGCGAGCTCGAGTACAGCTCGAGCACGACCTGATCGTCGAACGGGATCCTGCGCAGGGCTTCCAGCAAGATGCGTTGCTCGGCCCGCTTCCTCAGGGCCGAGCTGGGGCCCAGGCCGGCCTGCTCGATCGTCACCCGCGAGAAGTCCACCCCCTTGGGCGACTGTGCTTGCGTCGGATGTGCTCTCGCAGAAGGTTGTGGGTGACGCCGAAGAGATAGGTCCGGAAGCTCGAGTCGCTGCGAAATCGCTCCACACCCTCCGTGCAGCGCAAGAAGGTTTGCTGGACGAGGTCCTCCAAACCATCCCCGACCTTGTTGTGAAAGAAGCGGTGGATGCTGGCGAAGTGTCGATCGAACAGCTCCCCACCGGCCTTGGTGTCCCCCGAGCGCCACGCTTCGAGGAGATCGACGTCCGATCGCACGGTTTTCAGAGTAGCAGGGGCGTACGCGTCGCGGGTCGCAAAGCCCCGCGCGCCCTTCCGCAAGGGACCGCCCACGGGGACACGGCGGGGCCCGAACGACGAACGTCCCAGGTGGGGACCAGCCCCCACGACCCGCGAGGGGAACGCCCTGGCACCGGTCACCGAAGACCGAGCACGCGTGCGATCTCGCTTTGCGGCGGATCATCGGGCCCGTGGATCTCGAGCAAGCGCTCCTGCGCGACGGCCCGATCTCGGGAGGCCCCCGCATGGTCGCCCGTCGTGGCTCGGATCGCGGCCCTCACGAATTGTGCGCGTCTGATCCGCCGCCGCGATCTCGCGCCTGACGACGCAGTTCGCCGACGGCATTTCGAGTTCCAACCTCACATCCATGGCCTGCTTCCTCAGCGAAAGCGCCCCGGTCCCCGACATGGTCCGGCTGGCCGCCCCGCGCATCGGTGTCAGTGGTCGGGCGAAACGAACCGATCGGTTTTTTTGCCGGCTCCAGGTTGCGGAGCGTTTCCGCCCGCGATTCCGATGGGGGGCCGACGCTCAGCGCGTGCCGTAGTTGTGCTCGGTCGATTCCTCGTTGCGATCGGTCGCCGGTGCGGGCGCGCGCGACAGCGCAGAGATCGTGGCGCGGAGGTCCGGATCGAGGCGCATGCTCGCCGCCGCGAACGCGGGCTCGAGCTGCGCGAGGCTGCGGCCCCCGACGATGGGTGCGGTCACGGCGGGGTGACTGGCCGCCCACGCGACGGCGAGCGTCACCGGGTGGATCCCGTGTTCTCGCGCCAGGGCGGTGAACCGCTCCGCGACCTCGAACGCTTCGGCGTCTCCGTATCGGGTGGCGTACATCTTGTTGTCGACCAGTCGCCCCGACGGCGGACGCTCGGTCCGGCCGTACTTGCCGCTCAACAGGCCACCCCCGACGGGGCTGTAGGTGAACACCGCCAGGCGCTCCGCCGCGCACAGCTCGAAGATCTCGGACTCCGCCTGCCGCTTGACCAGGTTGTACATGGGCTGGGTCGCGACGATGGGGGCCCATCGGTTCCGCTCGGCGATCCCCAGGGCGCGCGCGGTATGCCAGGCGGCGAAGTTGCTGACGCCTGCGTAGACGATCTTCCCTGCGGTGGTGAGCTGCTCGAGGGCGCGGAGCGTCTCCTCCAGATCCGTGGCGTCGTCCCACCGGTGCAAGTAGAACAGGTCGATCCGGTCGGTCTTCATCCGACGCAGGCTGGCCTCCACGCTCCGAACGAGGTGATGACGCGAGCTGCCCCGGTCGTTGGGCCCATCCTTGGTCGGAAAGTAGGCCTTGGTCGCGACCAGCACCTCGTCTCGACAGTCGGAGACGAGCCGCCCCAGGATCTCCTCGGCACGCCCGTCGTTGTAGACATTGGCGCAATCGAAGAGGTTGATGCCCAGCTCACGGCTGCGATCGAAGATCGCTCGAGCCTCTCGCTCGTCGGCATCGCCGCCGAACGCCATCGTCCCCAGACACAGCGAAGAGACGCGGACCCCCGTCCGCCCCAAGAAGCGGTACTCCATCGGCGCGGCCAAAGTACCAGGTCGCCGGGCCCGTCGTCACGCGACACGGGCCGCACCACACCACGGCGGCCGGGCGAGCGCCCTCGCGGCGACCCGGCAGGGTCTCGGAGACGTCCCGCGAGACGACGACCTCGCTTTCGCCGATACCGACTGCGTTGCTCGACACCCGAAACCTGCCCGACGTTTCGTCGTGCTCGCGCCTGCCGGCATGGACGCGCACGGCGCTCTCACGCCACGCGACGCCTTTGCTGCCCGGCTAGGCCTCCTCGTCGTGCGCGTGGTGAATCCACTCGCGGAGATGATCGGGCAACCGCGAGGTGGAGAGGATCACCTTCCCGTCGTGCACGTCCACCACGCACGATCCGGGGATCTCGGCCTCGCCGTGGTTCTCGATCCAGACGGTGAGGAAGGGTCGAGGGCCACGACGAATGTCCCGGACGGCGCCGAACGGTCGTGTTCCTCCCTCCAAGAAGAGCTGGTCGCCTTCGTTGATGGTCGGCCGCGCCTTGTGAAAGAGCATCTCGTGCAAGCCTTCTCCGCCACCGGACCACGGCAACGCCGTGTCGCGGCGCGGGCACGAGGACCCCGTCACCCGTCGAGCGCCCCCCGAGCGCGACGCCCTCCTTCGATGGAGGCCCGCGCTGCGGCGCGCTTCACGTCGATCTGCCTCCTGTGCGCGCATGCGCTCGACGAAGGCGGCCGTTCGGAGCCCGATCCTGCGCGCGCACGCGCCCGTGGCCCGACACCACCGCGCCGGTCTCGCCGCGGTTTTGCGAAAACACCTCCGAGCGTGTTGGGATGCCTCCGGCACCGATCCCGCGCCGAATGCTGTTTCCTACCTTCGATTTCCTGCTCTTCGCGATCCCGGTGATCGCCGGGTTCTGGGCGCTCGCGAACCGACCGCTGGCGCGGGTCCTCTTCCTGCTCGCCGCCAGCTACTTCTTTTACATGGCGGGGCCCAAGACGGAGCCACCGCCCGCCCCCTGGTACTTCGCAGGCCTTCTCCTGCTGTCCACCGTCCTCGATTTCGTCTGCGGCCGCGAAATTCATCGGCTCGACGCGGCGCTCGCCACGGCCGACGAACGGACCCGGCGCGCGATCGGACGGCGGCGAAAGGCGTGGCTGGCCGCCAGCCTGGTCGGGAACCTGGGCCTGCTCGGCTACTTCAAGTACGCGAACTTCCTCATCGAGGCCTTCTCGGACGTGGCGGCGTCGTTCGGCTGGCGCGTCGCGGCGCTGCACCTCGACGTCGTCTTGCCCCTGGGCATCAGCTTCTACACCTTCCAGAGCCTCAGCTACACCCTCGACGTTTGGCGTCGCCGCCTCGAGCCCGAGCGCTCCTTCTTGCGGTTCGCGTTGTTCGTCGCCTTCTTCCCGCAGCTCGTCGCGGGTCCCATCGTTCGGGCGTCACAGTTCCTCCCCCAGCTTCGCGCCGGCCCCCGGTTCTCGCGCGAGGGGATCGAGTCCGGTGCGTTCCGCATCTGTCGAGGGCTGGTGAAGAAGGTCGTGTTCGGCGACTTCATCGCGGTTCAGCTCACCGATCGCATCTTCGATGCTCCGGGCGCGTTCACCTCGGCCGAGCTGCTCGTCGCCCTGTACGCCTACACCCTGCAGATCTACGCCGACTTCTCCGGCTATTCCGACATCGCGATCGGTCTCGGTCGCATGCTGGGGTTCGAGCTGCCCGAGAACTTCGATCGGCCCTACCAATCCCGGGACATCGCGGAGTACTGGCGGCGCTGGCACATGACGCTGTCGTCGTGGCTTCGCGACTACGTGTTCTTCAACCTCCTGGCACGCGTGGGCGCCCGCGGTGGCTATGTCGCGCTGTGGCTCACCATGTTCCTGGTGGGGATGTGGCACGGCGCGAGCTGGAACTTCGTCATCTACGCCAACGTTCACGCGCTGGCGATGGTGTTCAACCGGTGGAACCGAACCCGCAAGCGCACCCCGATGTCCGTGCGCAAGCTCGGGCGGTGGCTCGTCGGCCTCGCGCTGGGCATCGGCCTCACATCGAACGTCGCGCACTCGGCCCTGCACCTGGAATGGCCGCGGGCCATCGGCCTGGCCACCACGGGTGCGGCGATTTTCCTGCTGGTGTGCGCTCTGCCGCTACCGGGCAACAAGGCGGCGAGCTCCCGAGGGCTCGCGATCTTGCACGTCGCGGCGACCCTGCATCTGGTCGTCTTCTCGCGCATCTTCTTCCGCGCCCCCGACCTGGACACGGCACGAGCATTCGTGGCGGGGCTGGTCTCCTTGGATGGCTTGGGGATCCGTCCGGGCTTGACGACGCCCGAGGTCTGGCTCGCGCTCGCATTCGGGCTGGCATACCACTTCACGCCCAAGGCCTGGGTCGACGTGCGACTCGGGAACCTGTTTCGCAGAGCTCC